>CAXTGN010000060.1:8257-15668 GCA_964243455.1 uncultured Acidobacteriaceae bacterium | reverse complement strand
GCCCACCAGGAGGCACTTTCCCCGCTCATATCAGCCGGAACCTGTTACACTATTAGCAATAGCGTATCAGCACGGGCCATCGTCGAAACTGGCCGATACCGGACAGGCAGCTATGGAGCGGGAGATAGCGGGAAGCGGACATAGACTGCCGGCTGCCTATTGGCAGCTCTCGACCCATCTGGTCATCGGCGCCGTGGTTGGTATCCGAATTAACTAGACGATGACGACAGCAGGAGCTTTAGGGTCTCTCGGACATCCGTTCTGACTCGGTCCTCATAACCGTAAGTACGCTTACCGAGTTCAGGTCGGACACCATTCACGTGGAGTTGGAATAGGCAGTCCAGAACGTCATGAAGGCCATACAAGATCGCTTCAAAGTCAACCAGAAGACCTTTGCTCACCAGCGACCGGATCGCCTGTCGGCTCAGGATGTCCTGATGGGCGTAGAGCTTGTGCCTGATAAGTTTGAAAGAGCTGTCATACTTGTTAGAGGTGAGCTGGAAGCGGTCCCGCAGTGCCACTAGGTCGGCTGCCTCTGGCTCCCATGCTTCGGCCACATACTGGTCCAGCTCGGCTAGGTTGAATGAAGGCGACAATGCAAGTTTGTGGCGGCGTAGCGCGTCCTTAGAGAAATACTCTTGATGCCGAACCGCTTCGTCTAGGAGACTGTGAATGGAATGCGACCTCTTATCACGATCAAAGACCCTGCCCATAATAATGATGAAGCTCGTTTGCAGCGCATGTCTCGTGACAACCCAAAACAAAGGATTGCGCTGCATTCTCCGCAACGCCTCAGGGTGGCTGCCAACGAATTCGTTGACCTCCTTCTGAACAAAGTAGCTTTCTTCCGTTGCCTCGACCTCGTTTGTGAGGACAGTGTGGGTTTGCCAAAACTCGTCTTCTGTCATCGTGGCTGTCCTATCGTTGCACCGCTTTACGGAAGCCTCTTTCGAGATTAGCGTGTGAGACTAAAGAATTGGAGCTGTTGTTTGACGTTTATGGTATTTGAGCGGCACGTCACTGAGGGCACCGCTGCATTTAGGCCAACGGGAGGTGGATTTAAGCTGGCCGGCTATCAGTTGCTGCATCAGGCTTGGGTCGGTCGTGGCAAGCCGCTTAACCAAGGCTGGCATGTATCTCGGGATGAATTGCTCGATCTCCACTTCGGGGTTGGTGAGAAACGCAACGATCCACATCTCATCATAGACTTTCACCCAAGCGCGACTGGCCGGATCGGCCTCATCGAGCCAATGGACATCTGGGCTTACACGTTTGGCGACGAAACCGGGAAGGCAGTTTGGACGCCCTTGATGCTTCGCCTGCGCGACGTGTTTTACAAGGAATACGATGAAGCTCTGACACCTGAAGCGCGGGCAGAGATTATCGGCAAGACACCCGTGGACTTTGACGGCCAAGAGAGCATCGAGTTTCTCTATCTCAATGGTGACGACCGTGGTTGGAATTGGGGTAGGAACGGCATGACCAATGCGGCCTTCCTGCAAGGCGAGGCGCGGGTGTATTTTCGGCAGTTCTTCTGAGCTTCAATCATCTATCAGGTCCCACTTCGACCCTTTCGCCCACCACATCACGGGTTGCGGCTCGGTCTCCACTCCGGACTTCCGTGGCCGCCCGACGGGCTCACCTTGAAGTGGAACGCGGCGATGTCCGCTATCTGGGAGTTGGTCGAGGCGCTTGTACGTCCGAGATGGAGCGCAAAGCGGAAGTTGCTTGGCGTCTGTCCTGGCACGTGAGCGCGTGCTTTAGCACGTGATAATCCTCTGTGGATGGCCCCCTCGTTGCAAGTGCGTTTTGCAGATTTGGCGTGTTGGTCGGGTGCAGCCTTCTGTCCGGCCTGTTGATGCAGTCGGCAAAGGACTGCTGGCCCTGATGGGGTCCGCGAACCAGGTCCCATTCGAGTTTCCAGGCTATGACGCCTTCGATTATCGTCGGGTTGTCCTCGTTCCCGGCCTGACCGGTTTCGCCATCACTGCGCTTCGCGCCCCGCAACCTCCTTGAGCTGATCCCTCAGCTGAACTTGAGAAACTGCCTATGCGGCCAAGACCGGCACGTGGGATTTCTGGTAGACCTCGCCGCGCACCAGCACCGCCCATACGATCCGTGCCAACTTGTTGGCCATGGCGACTGTGGCCAGCCTCACCGGCTTTCGTGTCAGCAGGTCGGCCAAGCGCCGACCCACGGTGTCGGATGCCTGGCTGGCGCGTCGAACGAGCGATGTTGCGCCGATCACGAGCAGCTTGCGCAGATACCTGTCACCATCTTGGTAATGCGGCCGAGGCGTTCTTTGCCGCCGCTGGAGTTCTGCCTCGGGGTTAGCCCGAGCCAAGCCGCAAACTGTCGACCGGAACGGAACTGACTGGGGTCAGTAACGGATGCCGCCAAGGCCGTAGCGGTAACCGGGCCGATGCCCGGGATCGTGGCGAGGCGTCTAGCCACCTCGTCTGTCCGCTGTAGCCTGGCCAGGGCGCGATCGATCTCCCGTAACTGGGCGTGCGTGTCGAGCGCCTGCTGCGAGAGCATGCCGACCATTTTAACCGCTGCTGCCGGAACATCGGGGGTCTCACCGTCGATCACCTGCCGTGCCATTATCAGAGCACGCTCCAGTCCCTCCGGTATGTCGATGCCGAACTCGGCCAAGAGGCCGCGCATCATGTTCACCGATTGCGTCCGCTGCTTCACCAGCAGGTCACGGGTACGATGCATGGACAGGGCAGCTTGCTGGTTGCACGACTTTACCGGCACGAACCGCATCGTTGGCCGGGTCACCGCCTCGCAGATCGCTTCCGCGTCGGCAGCGTCGGTCTTCCCCCGTTTCACGTAAGGTTTCACGTAGGCCGGCGGCATCAGCCGCACCTCATGCCCGAGCCTGATCAGCTCGCGCGCCCAATGGTGCGACGTGCCGCAGGCTTCCATGCCAACTAGGCACGGCGGTAGCTTGGCAAAGAACGGCAGCAGCTGCGACCGGCGCAGTGCTTTCCGGACGATCACCACGCCCGTTGCGTCGACGGCGTGAACCTGAAACGTATGCTTGGCCAGATCCAAGCCGACAGTTGTCACTTCCATGGCGGATGGCTCCTCGTTCCGGTTGCCCGACAGCAACCCTACCCTGACACTGAGATGTCGTAAGAGGGAGCCATCCACCTCATCCAGTTTATCACGTGCTCAAAGAATGGCCGTGGTTACTCGGATGCTTGCGGCGGGGGGAAAGGCTTGCAAGCTCCTGACCGTTCTAGGACATTTCGGACAGCACTTGCCATTTGGAGACTGATCCTTTGCCCGGGCGAGCAGGAGGCTATAATGGAGCCTCCTGCCTATTGCCCTCCCGCCGGGACCACCTTCCGCCACGCTGCCAAGGCCCCGTTCCTTCCAGGGACACGCTCGATAATTCCCTTGTCGCGCAATTTATAAAACTCATTCTTTACCGCGTTCTCAGATTTAATCCCGGTCAAATCCCTCGCCTGAGCATTGGTGATTTCGGAGTGTTCACCGAGGAAGGCAATGATGGCTTCGGTGGGGAGGGCCAGCGGAGCGTGCCGGATTGTGACCTTAACGTAATTCCCGTCTTCCTCGATCACCGGGGACTTAAGCTTCCACTCCTTCATTTTCTGGAAAGCCGTGTTTAGTCCCTCACCCATGTCTTTATTCGGCGCGTCCCGGTAGCGGTTGAGGCAGCGCACCAGCTTCGAGTTTCGCGAAAACCTAGCGTCGAGGATGTTCTCGACCCGCACGTAACCAGGTAGTTTGCCGGGGCTCGCGATCTCAACGCGGTCGTTGAATATCCTCACATGCACGTCGTCCGAGATCGAGTAATCTCGGTGAACGATGGCGTTGACGAACACCTCCCAAATGGCTTCTGGTGGATAACCTTTCTTCTCCACACCGTCACTGCTCCACATAGAGATACCGGAAAGAATTGAGGTGATCTTATTCACTGAGTTGTGGATCAGACGATAAGAGGGGCCTTCGATGGAGTACGATTCCTTGAGGTGGTCGCGCTCCGGATCGTCCTCGCGGGTTTCATAACGGGAAATCCTTACTCCACACTTGCGGGGGAGCATGGCTGAAGGGTTATCGCCGAACAATAGGACGCCAGCGACCAGCGGCGTCCAGTCCTTGTCCTCCATCAGGTGCTGGTTGAGGACGTAGTTCAGCGGATCGGTGGTAGGCGAGTAATCCGCTAGAAAGGACGCCAGCTCCGCCGCCTCGGCGATATGCTCAGGTCGCATGTCGGGAACCTTCATATTTTCGTAGGAGCGCGCGCCTTTAGCGAAGCTGAGTGCCGTAATCTGGTCGGCGTTTAACGGCAAGGACTGCGCACCAGAGCGCTGATAGACTTTGCCATCTCCGGTCTTATTAACGTCGGCGCTTCGTTCCACGAAAATATGGAGAGCAAAAGTTTCCCAGGAATTGCACTTCAGGAACTCGTAGCGTACGTCCACGGATGGGTTCAGCACGTGGATCGCCTGAAGGAGGCCATTGAAGTCTTCAATCGTCGCCCTCCCGCCCCAACGCTTCGCGGGATCGGGCTCGTCCTCGTCATCGGCGATCCCGACGACGACCTCGCCGCCATCGGCGTTTGCGAAAGCCACCACAATTTTCTGCAGCTTTGCTCCCGCGATCGCCGCGCTCTTGCGGTCAAAGAAATGACCCTCAACGCGCCGGCAGAGCACAAGCGCGTCGTCCTCTGATATCTGCCTCTCCTTCACGGTTTCCTCGCCTAATGTAGCAACTTATATGTTGGAGGTTTCGAATCGAAACCGGTTAAAGCCTAATGCGCTCAACCTCGTCCTGCGTCAGCCGCTCCTGTGTGCGGTCGTAAAGCTTGGTAGTGCGCGGGCTCTCGTGTCCAGCCATGGCCTGTGCGTGTTCCAGCGTACCACCGTTCATTAGATACGCTGTAATCCCTGTCGCCCGGAAGGAGTGACACCCAACCGGCGTCGCAATCCTAGCCGCTACCGCCCGCCGCCGGATCATCCCCCAGGCGTCCTCCTGCCGCAGCGCCCGCTCCGACAGCTGGTCCGCCCGGCGCCCCTTGCTTGACCGGAACAGCCAGCTCTTGCGGTCTTCGCCAATTCCGCCCGCGGCCACATAGGCATGCACCGCCTCAGACAGCGCATGGTGCGCCGGCATCGCATGTTGCTTGCCACCCTTCTCATGCAGCCTTACCTGCCAGCCGGCGCCCTGGGCCCGCACGTCCTCGACCCGCATCTGCAGTGCCGCCCCGATCCGCGCGAAGGAATACGTCAGCACCGCAATCAGCGCCCGATCCCTCAGATCCCGCACGTTCTCCTGCGGGATGGCGTCCATCAGCCGCCGCCATTCAGCGCCCTCAAGCACGGGCGTCTTGCCGGTCTTCACCACGTGCTTGGGTCCGCGGACGGAGCTGGCTGGGTTGGACGGCATCACCTGGCCGGTGACCAGCCAGTCGCACAGCATGCGGATGGCGGCGAGCTGCTGCTTAACGCTGGGTGCCGAGACCTCGCGCTGCAGCTCCTCGATGTAGGCCGCGACGCTGAAGGGTCGGATCCCGGCCAGCGGCAGCCCGTGCTGCTCGCACCAGTTGAAGAAGCGCTCGCACGCCCGGGCATAGGCACGGCGCGTGTTCGGATTGCGGATGTTGGCTGTGAAGAACTCGACATAGCGCCAAGCGGCTTGCTCGCCGAGATCTGCGACCAGCACCGGCACCAGAGGCGATCCCGCGACACTCAGCGCCATGGGCCGGTCCGAGACCGCGATTAGGTCGGTCATGCCAGGCCGCCACGTTCTGCGAGTGCCACAACGTCACGCGCCCCGTGCAGGACCCGAACGATCACGACCGCATCGACAAGCGCCTTGTAGTAGATCGCGTAGGAGGCCTGGAATGTGACCCGCAGCCCCGGCACCAGCTGCTCGCGGGCCGGTCCAAGCTCCGGGTGATGGCGCAGCGGCTCGAAGCTACGCTCGACCTTGGAGAGGAACCGCGTCGCAATCTCCTCCGACGCCTCGAGGGCCAGCGTGGCCCAGATCTCGGCGAGATCGACCTCGGCCGCCTCGGTCAGGCGGAGCGCGAGCGGCCGGCTAATAGCGTCCTCCCGCGTTCGATAATGCGCGCGGTGTCGAACTCCTGCACTCGGCCTTCGACCAGATCGGTGAGGCCGCGATTGATGTCGGCCTTCAGGCCCTCGAGCTCCTGCAGCTGCAGGGCGCGCTTGGTCTTCCAGTCGCGGAGCGCTTCACGGATGACTTCGCTACTCGAGGCGTAGTTGCCCTCGTCGACAGCGCCGCGGACCAGGGCAGCCATTTCGGCGGGCAGGGTGATGGTCAGGCGCTCGATCTCGGCCACGGGTCGCTCCTGCGAGTGAGGCTCATACTTTATCATACTTATGATGCAGTCACCTCCGCCAGCCCCTCGGACAGCCTAACCCCGGCAATCACCCCTGATAAAGGACGTTATCAGGGGTGGTACTGCCAGTTCGTCAAATGAACGTTTGACAGAGTGACACGCGGCAAATGAAGGCACCTTTGGCTCTCTACCATAAACATCGTGACGCTTGACGTCAAACGTCACGATGTTTATGCTGGGTAGCAATGATTCTAGGGTACAAGGATAAGAGAACCGAGCAGTTCGCTCATGGGAAATTCGTGCGGATGTTCCAGGGGTTCGGGAGCCAAGCCGCGCGCCGGCTTGCGATCCTGAACGCCGCACCGTCGCTCGATACCTTACGTGCCCTGCCGAGCAACCGCCTTGAGGCGTTGGGGGGCGACCGGGCCGGGCAGTTCTTAATCCAGATCAACCAGCAATGGCGTGTCTGCTTTGTATGGCCGGACGGCCAAACAGGGCCGGGCAATGTCGAGATTGTGGACTATCGCTGATGGAAAGAGACCGGCTCATGTTCAAGCGCTCCATGCATCCTGGCAAAATGCTCAAGGACGAGCTGGACGAGCTGGGCCTAAGCCTAACCGAGTTCGCGCGTCAGATCGACGTGCCGGCCAACCGCGTCAGCCAGATCATCAACGGCAAGCGCGCGGTCACGGGCGACACCGCCCTGCGCTTTGGCCACTGGTTCGGCATAGACCCGCAATTCTGGCTGAATTTGCAGGCGCAGTTCGAGCTGGCGATTGCCGACCGTGAGAGCGGCGACGCGATCCGCCATCTGCCGACCAAGGCCAGCCGGCCGGCCACGCCCGAACAACCGCGGCTGGTGTAACGCCTTGACCCACATAGCTGACACGAGGGCTGCATGAACGCCGTTGAGATCGAGCAGGCGATCTCGGAGCTTGCGGATCACGCCTTCGACACGGCCGAATTTCCGTTCGCATTCCTTGAGGCATTCGGCAACAAGGCAGCTACCCTCAAACGCCTGCGCACGGGCGGCTACAACAAGTCCGACATCGGCGGCGTCCTTCAGACGAA
>CAXTGN010000060.1:0-8233 GCA_964243455.1 uncultured Acidobacteriaceae bacterium | reverse complement strand
GTTCATCCTGGCCACGGACGGCGAAGACTTTGAAGCCGAAGATATGGCGAGCGGTGAAACCGTCGCCTGCGCCTATAAGGACTTTCCTGACCATTTCGGCTTTTTTCTTGCGCTCGCCGGCATCACGACCGTCCGACAGATTCGCGAAAGCGCCTTCGACATCAAGGCAACCGGACGCCTTAACAAGCTCTATGTCGAGCTGCTGAAGGACAACCCCGACTGGGGCACGGCTGCGCGCCGCCCCGACATGAACCACTTCATGGCGCGGCTAATTTTCTGCTTCTTTGCTGAAGACACGGACATCTTCAGTAAGCCTGACCTGTTTACGAAGACGGTCGCGCAGATGAGCGCAAAGGACTCGGCCGACACAAACCGGGTAATTGGCGAACTGTTCCGCGCCATGAACACCAAAATTGGTGACCGCGAGGCGGCCAGTATCGCCCGCTGGGCTGGCGCCTTCCCCTACGTCAACGGCGGGCTATTTTCTGGGGAGTTGGACGTGCCGCGATTTAGCCGCATCGCGCGCTCTTACCTCATCCACATCGGCAACCTCGACTGGAAAAAGATCAACCCCGACATTTTCGGCTCGATGATACAGGCCGTCGCCGAGGATGAGGAGCGCGGCGCCCTCGGCATGCACTATACGAGCGTCCCGAACATCCTAAAGGTGCTCAACCCGCTCTTTCTCGATGAGCTGCGCGCCAGGCTGGAAGAGGCTGGCGACAACAGTCGCATGCTCCTTAACCTGCGCCGCCGCATGGCGAGGATCAGGGTGTTCGACCCGGCCTGCGGTTCCGGCAATTTCCTGGTCATCGCCTACAAGGAAATGCGAGCTGTGGAGGCCGAGATCAACCGGCGGCGCGGCGAGCCCGACCGACGTAGCAACATACCGTTGACCAACTTCCGTGGGATTGAACTGCGCGACTTCCCGGCCGAAATCGCGCGCCTTGCCCTTATCATTGCCGAATATCAGTGTGACATTCTCTATCGCGGACAGAAAGAGGCACTGGCCGAGTTCTTGCCGCTTGATGCGATGAACTGGATTATCTGCGGCAATGCTTTGCGCCTTGACTGGCTGAGCATCTGTCCTCCTACCGGAACAGGCGTGAAGCTAAACGCCGACGACCTGTTTCACACGCCGCTGGATCAAACGCAGATCGACTTCACAAATGAGGGAGGCGAAACGTATATTTGCGGTAACCCGCCTTACAAAGGGAGTAACTGGCGCACAAAGGAACAAACTGAAGATCTTGGAACTTTAGCTGCTTCACGCACTTCAAATTGGAAGGCACTCGATTACGTCACTGGATGGCTTTTAAAGGCTTCCTCATACTCTAAATATTCCAATGTTTCCGTCGCTTTTGTGACAACGAACTCAATTTGTCAGGGTCTACAAGCATCTATTTTGTGGCCATTAATATTTGAGGATGGCCTCAAAATCTATTTCGCTCACACTTCGTTCAAATGGTCGAATTTAGCCAGCCACAACGCTGGTGTATCGGTTATCGTGGTTGGGCTATGCGCAGAGCCTCCAGCGTCCAAGAGAATGTATGAAGCAAACTCCGAAGGTAAAAGCACCGTTCGTGACGTTCCGCAAATCAATGCATATTTATTAAATGCCGCCAATGTTATTGTTTCTGGTTCAAAGGCGCCAATCGGCTTTGAATCGGAGATATCTGACGGGAGTGGAGCTTTGGATGGTGGCCACCTAATTCTCTCCAGTGCTGAAAAAGAACAACTAATATCTGTCGCACCAGAGACAGCTTCCAATTACATCCGCCCTTATCTTGGCTCAAGCGAGTTCATAAAGGGAAGCGTGCGTTGGTGTTTGTGGATAGAAGATGAAAATCTTGAGGACGCGTTGCGGGAACCTGAAATTGAAAGGCGTATTAATACCGTTAGAAGGTTTCGTGAAGGCGCAGGGACGCGCGCAAGGACAGCAGCTTTGAGACCCCATAAATTTGCGTGGATTAATAAGAGGACCGGAAATCAGTTATTAATCCCCACTGTCTTCTCGGAAAATAGAGAGTATATTACGGCAGGCTTTTTCGGCGATAACGTCATCATCAATAATGCCGCAAGTATAGTACAGGACCCTAATCCAATTGTATTTGCAATAATCTCTTCTTTGATGCATATGTGCTGGGTGAGGGCAGTTGCCGGCAAGCTTGAGGATCGCTTGAGGTATACTTCTTCTACCTGCTATAACACATTCCCGCTTCCTGAGTTGACCGAAAAGAACAAGGTCGATCTAACGCGCTGCGCCGAGGACATCTTGTTGACGCGAGAGGCGCATTATCCGGCGACGATCGCCGAACTCTATGACCCGGAGGGTATGCCTGCCGACCTGCGTGACGCACACGGACGCAACGATGAGATGCTGGAACGCATCTACATTGGTCGGCGCTTTCGAAATGACACGGAGCGGCTGGAGAAGCTATTCGAATTCTATACAAAAATGACTTCGTTGCAGGTGGGCACAAAGAAGCGGAAGGCGCAGGCAAACGCATGACTATCGAAATTAAATCGATCCCCTCCGTTTCCGTTTCCTATGCCCGTAACGGCAGCTCGACCAAGGCGAATGCCTTGGGCATGCGGCCGATGCAAGAGCGCGCCTATGAAAAAAGGGGCGAGCAGTATCTGCTTATCAAGTCGCCGCCCGCGTCGGGGAAGAGCCGCGCGCTAATGTTCATTGCCCTCGACAAGCTCCGGAATCAGGGGCTCCGCCAGGCGATCATCGTTGTGCCCGAGAAGTCCATCGGGGCGAGCTTCGCGGACGAAAGGCTCACAGCGGGTGGCTTCTGGGCCGACTGGATAGTTCAGCCGCGATGGAATCTATGCAATGCGCCTGGCACAGATGGTGGTAAGGTCAACGCAGTCGGAGCCTTCCTTGACAGCCCCGACCAGGTGCTGGTTTGCACCCATGCCTCCTTTCGCTTCGCCGTAGATAGGCTCGGGGTAGAGGCGTTCGACGGGCGGCTGATTGCGGTAGACGAATTCCACCACGTCTCAGCCAACCCCGACAACAGGCTGGGCCAGCACCTTGGCGACCTCATGGCGCGCAGCCGCGTCCACGTCGTCGCAATGACCGGCTCCTATTTTCGAGGCGACGCCGAGGCGGTTCTTGCCCCAAAAGATGAGGCGAAGTTCGAGACCGTCACCTACACCTATTACGAGCAGCTGAACGGCTACGAGCACCTGAAGCAGCTCGACATCGGTTATTACTTTTACTCCGGATCATACACCGACGATATTCTGAAGGTGCTCGATCCGGCGGAGAAAACTATCCTCCACATCCCAAACGTCAATTCGCGGGAGAGCACCAAGGACAAGATCAAGGAGGTCGAGCACATCATCGACGAGTTGGGCCATTGGGAGGGTACCGACACGGCGACCGGTTTCCAAATGGTGCGGATGCCGGATGGCCGGCTCCTTCGCATCGCCGACCTGGTGGACGACGATCCTGCCAAGCGCGACCGGGTGACAGCTGCCCTGAAAGATCCGGCGCAGAAGCACAATCGCAACCACGTGGACATCATCGTCGCCCTTGGCATGGCGAAAGAAGGCTTCGACTGGATCTGGTGCGAGCAAGCGCTGACGATTGGCTACCGGTCGAGCCTCACCGAGATCGTCCAAATCATCGGCCGCGCCACCCGCGACGCGCCGGGCAAGGCCCGCGCGCGCTTCACTAACCTGATTGCGGAACCCGACGCGTCCGAGCAGGCCGTCACTGAGGCGGTGAACGACACGCTGAAGGCTATCGCTGCCAGCCTCTTGATGGAACAGGTGCTCGCGCCGCGCTTCGAGTTCAGGCCAAAAAATCCCGGCAACGTACCAGCTCCTGGCTTCGACTACGGCGAGAACGGCTACGACTCCACGAAATGCAACGTCGGCTTCAACCAGGACAGCGGCCGCTTCCAGATTGAGATCGCAGGGCTAACCGAGCCGAAAAGCAAAGAAGCTGCCCGCATCTGCCAGGAGGATTTAAACGAGGTCATCGCCGCCTTCGTGCAGGACAAGCCTTCCATTGAGCGTGGATTGTTCGACCCTGAGCTTGTCCCGGAGGAGGTGACACAGCTTCGCATGGGCAAGATCATCAAGGATCGCTACCCTGAGCTGGATGACGCCGACCAGGAGGCCGTGCGCCAGCATGCCATAGCGGCGCTTACCCTGACGCAGAAGGCCAAGGAGTTGGCCTTGGGTGGCGATGAGGGCGAGAACAGCGCGAACACCGCCTTCATCGAAGGGGTCCGCAAATTTTCGATGAACGTCACGGAACTTGATATTGACCTGATCGACAGAATCAACCCGTTCGGCGAGGCTTACGCGATCCTGGCCAAATCGATGAGCGAGGAGAGCCTGCGGCAGGTGCAGGCCGCCATCAACGCCAGGAAGGTGAGCCTGACGCCCGAGGAAGCACGCGAGCTGGCTAGGCGGGCGCTGAAGTTCAAGCAGGAGCGCGGCCGCCTACCCTCGATCATATCGCCCGACCCTTGGGAAAAGCGCATGGCCGAGGGCGTTGCCTTCCTCGCCCGCATGAAGCGGGAGGCCGCGAATGTCTAAGTTCACCCATGACGATGATGCTCTCCTCGAAGAGCTGGGCGTCGAGAGCGACGAAAGGCCATCCGGCGGCCAGGGGCCGCGCGCGGACCGCGTCATCGCCGGCTTCGAGGACATTCAGCGTTTCGTGGCGGAGAAGGGACACACACCGCACTATGGCGAGGAGCGAGACATCTTCGAGCGCCTGTATGCCGTCCGGCTCGACCGTCTGCGCGAGCTTGAGGAATGCCGCGCTATTCTCCTGCCTCTCGATCATCAGGGGCTCCTGGCCGGTAGCGCGGCAGCGGCGCTAGCACCGGACGAACTGGACGACGACGCCCTCCTCGCCAAGCTTGGCGTGACGGCGGATGCGCTGGATATCATCAAACTTCGACACGTCCGGCCAGCGGCCGAGCGGCGCGAGGCCGAGGAAATCGCCAACCGCCAGAAATGCGAAGACTTTGACAGCTTCAGGCCGCTCTTCCAGCAAATACAGCAGGAACTGGATTCCGGCCTGCGACAGACCATCCGGTTTGAGCGGAAGTCGGAAATTGCGATGGAGCGGTTCTATGTTCTCGGCGGTCAAAAGGCCTACGTCGCCGCGATGGAGGAGCCCTTCACCAACGAACAGGGCAAACTCGACGCACGGCTGCGGGTGGTGTTCGACAACGGCACCGAAAGCAATCTCCTCATGCGATCGCTTCAGAAGGCGTTGCAACAAGATCCTGCGGGCCGCAGGCTCGTCGAGCCTTCTGCCGGGCCGCTTTTTTCCGACAGCAGCGAGGACGGCGACGAGGCGAGCGGCACGGTCTATGTCCTGCGCAGCAAGTCGGACCATCCGACCGTCGCAGCAAATCGGAGCATCGTCCACAAAATTGGGGTAACGGGAGGAGAGGTTGAGCGGAGGCTTGCAAGCGTCAAGCTTGATCCGACCTTCCTGATGGCGGACGTGGAGATCGTCGCAACCTACAAGCTCTACAACATCAACCGCAGCAGGCTGGAAAACCTAATCCACCGCATCTTTGCACCGGCGCGGCTCAACATCGAAATAAAAGACCGATTTGGACAACCGGTTATGCCGAAGGAATGGTTTCTAGTTCCGTTGTCTGCCGTAGATCAGGCTGTCGAGAAGATTAGGGACGGGACGATAACTAATTATACTTATGACCGGAACACAGCCATGCTTGCTATAGCAAACAATATTAATGATTAGGCGGGACCACGTGCGGCAAGCCGCCCATTATAGCAATGCTGTAGCTCAGCCTTGAAATCGGCGCCCCAGCCCACGCCCCTGCTTTTGCCGTTCGCGTTCGTACTCCGGCTCTGGCGGCAGGCCCAGCCGCTACCATTTCTCAGACCCCCTTTTGCATTGTGCAAAGGCTCGAGGCCCGATTGGTTTGGAAGTTTGCTACGACGAACCAAGAGGTCACCTCACCGCTTGCTCAAACTTTACGATAGCGGGATTCCTGTGGAGGGGTTTGTACAACGCTGATCAGCAGCGGTTGCTGGAGCGACGGGTGGCATTCGCAATTGAGGGTTTGTGCATACTCCGTCACGGCCGGTTATCGGCGAACAGACCATCACAGATCTTGCATCTTCTTTGCTACCCACTTGTCTGTTAAATGTTTCGCTTGTTCGGCCGTGACCTTCTCTGGGTTAAAGGCCCAAGCTAATTGACCATAGGACGGGTAGAACTTAGCTGAATGACCAAGACTTGGCCCGGTATACCCATATTTCCTCAGTTTTTCCTCAAGTTTCGAAAGAGAGTTTTCGAGGATATTCCTCCCAATGTTGCTGTCTTCGTCATTAAAATAACCGTTCTTAAGCAGAAGATTGAGTGCTTTTTGCTCATTCTCATTCAAGGCCATTGCTCGTCACACCTTATGTAAAGATTAGTCTGGACATAGCGGCTAGAGTATCGCCCGGATCGATACATCCACGAAAGTCCGACAAGGGTCGGGACCGTCGAAAGGCGTTGTCACGCTCTCGGTATGGAAAACTAGCTAGCCTGCAACTTTGCGCAAACAGTGAGGTGACCCCTAGAACGTCGCGAGCCTACGGCATATGAGTAATAGTAGGTCGGCGAAGCGGCGGAACGTAGACGCTGTTGCGATAACATCTGTTAGCCGATCAGCGCCCGCAGCTTGGCGCGCACCTCGGCGAGTTCAGCCACTGTCACCCTCCCCTTCCGCGTTGCTTTACGTGCTCGCCAATCTTGGCTCTTGACCTGGTCAGCCAGCACTACACTCGGTGGTCTTCCAACGATCGCCACCTCGAACGGATATCCTTTGATCTGGGTCGTCGTGGGGCAGCAGATGATCATCCCCGCGCGTCCGATGTAGCTCGCCGGGCTCAAGACGACAGCGGGTCGATGACCTGCCTGCTCATGTCCTGCCTGAGGATCGAAGTGCAACCAAACGACGTCACCAGCATCCGGTACGTAGCCAGCAGGCACTACCAGACCTCCTGACCGATCGGTGTATCGATCTCAATTGCCTGGTGGCGGTTCTCGTCGGTGATGCCCGCAACAAGCGCTGCCAGGTCGTAGCTTACCGGTCGAATAGGCTCGATCACGATCCGACCTTGCTCCTCGCGGACATCGACTGGCTGATCGAGATGTACATGCGCTGCCTCGAGCACCGAGGCTGGGATCCGCACGGCGGCACTGTTGCCCCACTTTTTGACCACGCCCTGCATCTATGACACCCACAACCTGCTTAATTAAGTATATACTATGTATATACCTTGTAAACCGATATCTTGCGTGGTCCTGCGATGGTCAGCTCACGAAGGGGTCGTTCCGCGTTGCCATAGCCTCCGAATATCCGACCCTACCCTAGCAAGTGCACGAGGTTGTCCCGCAGCGCTGTGGCAACCTGCATCCGATCTGCCATGGGGAGAGACCCGATCCACTCGGCATCCTGCGCCTCGATGGTGGCGATTTTGGCAGAGCGGAGCACCGAGGCTGCTGGAAGCCCTGCCATCTTCAGATCAGAGATGACCACGTCACCCGGCCAGCCGCGGTTGGCGGCACTGGTCACCATCAGCACCCAGAGCAGCGCAGGAGCGCCCGGCGCTTCCGGGACGGCCACTACCAGAGCTGGCCGGCGCTGCTGCACCGGGCGGTTGGTGTAGGGGAACGGGACCTTCACCAGGTCCCACACCTCACAGACTGGCATAGGCCTCAGCGTCGGCCGAGCTGTCCCACTCGGAGAACGTTCTGAATGGATCTTCAATCGTCTCACCTGGCTGGACGCGGGTCAGCACGACCCGTCCGGCCTCGATGGCATAGGCGATCTCGTCACCTTCGCGCAGGCGAAGCGCCATGCGCACGGATTGCGGGATGGTCGTCTGCGCCTTGCTGGTAAGCCTGCTCGTGATCATGCTCTTTTTGTAAGGATTTTCCTTACAAGCAGCAAGCCGCATCCCTCCGGGCCTCTGCCGACTGAAACAACCGGCGGAGCACCAGGACCACCATCGAAGTTGATCCGGTCCTGCCGCGTCAGTATCCCAGGATCACGCGGTAATCAGCCTGATCCCCGAACCCACCAGCGCGCTCGTCCACCCGGATGCACGGCCGGTTGTTCGGGCCGCACCGGTCCAGCTTCCCCAGCATGCCAGCCTTCTGCCACTCGTCCTGGTTTGCCTTCATCTCGGCGATCTCCGCCTCGAGCTGCGCCTTCTGCAGCTGCGC
>CAXTGN010000059.1:0-15670 GCA_964243455.1 uncultured Acidobacteriaceae bacterium | reverse complement strand
AACGCTCGTGCGCCATCTCCGAATCTTCGCTGGACCCCACCGAGGTAATCACCCGCACCAAGGCCGCATCCGTACGACCGTAGCGTATCGCATCCGTCAGCATCAACAACTTCGCCTGGTAGTCGCTGGCGATACTTCTGCCGTGCGACTGGTACCAGTACAGGACTTCCTGCCTGTCTTTGCCGTTAGAGATGAGGTAATCCCCCACTCGGAACTCTTTGCCCGAGCCGTCGGTGAAGGTGGTTACCCCGGAGTGCACGAAGGATCAACCGGAACCAGGAAGACAGTTCTGCGGGGAGTGAATGGACTGACCGGATCGTTGGGTCGGAAAGTAGGCGATAAAAAGTTGCACCGGCGCGACTGCACTCGCAGCATGGCCCTCTCCTGCGGCGTTCACCGCAGGGGCGGTGTACACCCGGTTCAGAAATTCCCCCTTGCCCAGGATTTCAAGCGCTTCCGAGCTGATGGGAACATCCTGACTGGTGCGGCCGGCCAGCTCTGTGGGCACTTGCTCCAACGGTGCGCTTGGGGGCACCTGGTCCACATCGCCACGCGCCTGAATCATCAGAAGCGTGGCAGAAAGGCAGATGATCACCGTCCACAACTGCAGCAGCTTCATTGCGCACGCTCCGCGCGACGCTTCCACAACATCCCCGTACTTTGGTGCACAAGGTAAAGGAAGCTCAGGGAAACCAGGAACATGAGCCAACCGGAAAACTCATGAAAGAAGCCCATGGCCTTGTCGGGGTCCCAGTACTGGACGCAAAGCCCCGTTCCAAAGATTCTGGCCGCATTGGCCGCTACCGCGATCGGAACGCTGGCAACCGCCAGAACCACTCTGCGCGCGGTGCTTTTCTCCAGAAAATAGCCGTAGATCAAAGCTAACGTAAACAGGCTCAGCAACGAGCGTATGCCGCTGCAGGCCTCTGCCACCTCCAGTTGCATCGCCGGCAGTTGAATCACATTCCCTTCCCGTAGCACGGGAACGCCCGCCAAAGGCAGGAGGGCACTGGCCATCCGGGAGGCCAGCAACTGAAGTGGAAACGTGATCTGGTTGAACAACACAGCAGGCAACGGAATCGCGAGCAGCAGAACCAGGAACACAAACTTGAGCTGACTTACAACAGACCTGCCGAACAGCATCCACACGCTGCCACCTGCGAGCAGCAGAAAGGAGATCCGGGACAGAAAGAGGTCCGCTCCGAACCTCCCAGTCAACAGGAGCAGCAAACCCAGAAGCACGAACGGCAGCCCCGTCCAGGAAGAACGCACAGGTGTGCTTCGCAGAGCATCCCACTTGATCCATACAAGGTAAGCGGCGAAAAACGGGATCAGAAAGCCGTGTGAGAAATCCGGAAGCTCATACCAGTCCATGACCAGCTTGAGCGCCACTCCTCGGTAAAGCAGGACCAGTAGCAACGCCAAAAGAGCAAGGGGGAGCCCGACCTTCCCGCCGATCGCGGGCAGTCGACGCGCGGCGACCGCAGGAACGGCACTGGATTCCGTACCGGAATGGGCTCCGTTGGGCGCCGGAATGGCGACAGAACTCCTCAGCGCCTTGGACGTTTGGGCCTGCACAGATGACACTCCATCATACTAGGGCTTGTGCTTGGATCCAGCTTACTGTCTTTCGCTTTCTTTCCTACGGAAATCGGGGCAGAGATCGCGCACCATAGTTGTAGACCATTTCCGACAAGAGTCGCGCAACAAGACTTGTTTCAGAGACTCCCAGGAGCGAAACTAGGTCAAGCGCTCGGTTTGAGTTCGATTCCCTTTTCTGTTCCGCACTCGACGCGCGCCTTGACGCGAGGAAGATGATGAGACCCGGATGTATCGCCGTCGCCCTGCTGGCCTTTGCCGGGATTGCTGCTCTGCCAGGCCACGCCCAGCAGATGGAGACAAAGCCTGTTCTATCCGCCGCTCCTCCCCAGGCACCGGCCCCCGATACGTCGGCCATGCTCGCCTCACAGAAGGGTACGGTCGACCCTGACTATGTCATCGGGCCGGGAGACACCCTCGAGATCAACGTCTTCAATGAGCCGAAGTTCTCTGGTCAGCTTCCGGTCCGTCCGGATGGCATGATCTCGGTCACCCTTGTCGGCGACATCTCCGCCTCCGGATATACCCCGATGCAGCTCGCGCAGGAGATCACTTCGCGCCTTAAAAAGCTCATCACGGATCCTTCCGTGACCGTCTCCGTGCTCAGCATCACCAGCAAACGCATCTACCTGATCGGCGAAGTGGGCCACGTCGGCCCTCTATCGATGACGCCGGGCATGACTCCCTTGCAGGCCATCGCCACCGCGGGCGGTCCAGGGGCTTACGCCAACATGAAAAAGATCTACATCCTGCGCACAGTCGCTGGCAAGCAGCAGAAAATCCCCTTCAACTACAAGAAAGCCATCAAGGACGGTGACATGCAAGGCGTCACTCTGATCAGTGGCGACACCATAGTGATCCCATGACGAAGTTCCTGAAACGGCTTCCCTTGACCTTTTTAGCCCTGACATCTGCGGCGCTTGCGCAATCCCTTCCAGCGGACACTGGCACGACTGCGCCAGGGGTCGGCTTCTCTCTCCCGCGAATTGGCGGCAGCCTCAGCTATAGTCTCAACGCCGCCGAAGAGCTTTCCACCGGTTTCTACAACTCTGGCACCAGCTACACCACCGCCCTTTCCGGCGACGTCGCGTACATCTCCAAAAGCCAGTCCCATCCCTTCAGCGCCATCTATGACGGCGGTGTGCTCGTCGCTAACTCAGGGCAGCCGACGACCGTATTTCAGAGCCTTTCTTTCTCCCAAATCCTGAATACAAAGCACTGGAACTTCGCATTCGCGGATTCAGTGAGCCTCTTGCCCCAGAGCCCCGTGGGTGGCCTTTCGGGTGTTCCCGGAACCGGTGACCTCGGTGTGGACCCCGTCGCCGTCGGCTCGACCTCTGGCATAGGGATCTTGACGAGCTACGGCCCACGGGTCAGCAACAGTTTCTCTGGTACGGCCGCCCGTCAGATCAATGGCAGATTCTCTGCACAGGCAACCGGGGTCTACGCCATCCAGCGGTTTATCGGCGACAACTCTGATCTCGCCCTGGATAGCACCACAGAAGGCGGGTCCGTGGGCCTCAGCTACCGCGCCTCCGCCCGGGACAGCTTCACGGGCAACTATAACTACTCGAACTTCACGTATTCAGGAAATACCTACTCCTTTTACGCGCAGGGCGCCACCGTCTCCTACTCCCGCCAGTGGTCTTCAAGGCTGGGTACAGATGTCTACGCGGGCCCACAAATCATCGGCGGATCAAGTACGGCCATCAACGGTACCGCAACGACCGTCGCCGCCGGCGCCAGCGCCAGCTACGCCAGCCGCACAACGTCGTACTCCCTGTCCTATTCTCGTGGAGCCGCCAATGGATCGGGCGTCATCCCCGGGTCCTTCTCAGACAACATCACGTTAGCGGCCCACCGGCAGTTCGGCCACAATTGGTTGGCCTCTGGGGACATCGGGTTTGCACGAAGCGTCAGCCTGCCTAACTTCACGCTTTATACATTCGACAGCAAGGGTGTTTCCTTCAGTGCCCAGGGTTCACGGAGGCTCGGGCGTTATGCTTCAGTCTTCGTCAGTTACACCATAGAAGACCAGAGCGTCGGTGCCCCAGCCGGTACCTCTGTCGCGCAAAACGCATTCAGCGGACTTTCCCAGACTGTTAGCTTGGGCGTCAGCTTCTCTCCACGTTCCATCCTTCTCGGAAGATAGGAGGTTTTATGCTAGGTCATCGCCCATTGGTTCCCGAAGACTACTTCGCCATGCTGAAGCGGCGTTGGTGGATTGTGCTCCTCCCCCTCCTGATTCTTCCGATCGTGAGCTATTCCTTCAGCTACACCATCCCCCCGCAATACCAGTCGCAGACGCTGGTGCTCGTGGAGGGCCAGAAGGTGCCGGAAGGGTATGTGAAGCCGGTTCTCTCCGAGGACCTTGACAGTCAACTCGCGTCGATGAAGGAACAGATTCTAAGTCGATCCCGCCTGCAGCCGATTCTGGAGAACTACAACCTCTTTGGCACCGGGCACGCGGACATGGACGAACGGATTGAGCTGATGCGCAAGAACATCGAGATCAAGCCGATATCTTCCGCAATCGGGCGCGGTTTGCCAGGTTTTTTCATCTCTTTCAAAGCGAGTGACCCGCACGTGGCTCAGGCCGTTTGTAGCGAGATCACTTCAATGTTTACGAATGAGAACCTGAAGCAGCGCGCACAGTCCGCCGAAGGTACCACCGACTTCCTCCGCGGTCAGTTGGACAACGCCAAGCGAAGCTTGGACGAGCAGGACACTAAATTGGCTCAGTTCCAGCAGAAGTACATGGGGCGGCTACCTGCTGAAGAAGGCTCGAACTCCAGCATGCTGACGACGCTCAGCACCCAACTGGAATCCGCAAACCAGGACTTGGCTCGAAGAGAACAAGACAGGTCCTTGCTGCAATCGATGTTGGCTCAGGCCACCAATACGCCTGCCGCGATAGGCAGCGCTCCTGCAATGCCAGGTCTGGCGACGAACCCTGCCCTCGACGCAGAGCAAACAGAGTTGCAAACCTTGCAGAGTCAGGAAGCAGACTTGCTGCTCCATTACACGAGCGACTACCCGGAAGTGGTTGCAGTTCGACGCAAGATCGCCGATGTACGGCGAAAGATGTCACAACAGGCTGCCGCTCCCACAACAGCTCACACTCCGGGGTCTCCCAGTGCGATTCGAGAGAATCCTGCCATTCAGCAGTTGCGGGCACAGCTGAGGGCTGCCGATCTCGGAATTGAGGAAAAGCGCAAAGAACAGGCCCAGATACAGGGCAGCATGCGCAGCTACCAGGACCGGCTCGAGGCGAGCCCGGCGGTGGAGCAGCAGTACAAGCTGCTCACCCGCGACCATGAGCAAGCCCAGGCCTTCTATAACGACCTGCTCGGTAAAATGAACACCGCGACCATGTCGACCGACCTTGAAAAACGGCAGGAGGGCGAGCACTTCCAGGTAATGGATGCAGCGAATCTGCCCGACGCTCCGTTCTCGCCCAAGCGGCCGGTCTTTGCCATCAGCGGTGCTGGCTTCGGGCTAGCGCTCGGCCTCATCATCTCCGGGCTGCTTGAATATCGCGATACGACCTTGCGCACCGAGCGTGACGTGTGGGCCTTCACAAATCTTCCTACCCTCGGCGTCATCCCGGAGTCCGACACACCGGACCTTCGTTCCCGTCGTGGCCTTCGTCGTCTCTTGACTCTGTTCCATTTCGGGAAGAAAAAGCAATTGGCAGGTGCACAAAGCTAGCCTATGTATAAGCAGTTCTTCCATCTCGTAAGCGAGCCTTTCACGATCAATCCGGACCCGCGTTTCCTGTGCATGATGCCGCACACGCGGGAGGCTCTTGCGTGCTTGCAGCATGGGATCGCATCGCGCAAGGGCTTCATGGTGCTCACAGGTGAGGTGGGAACGGGGAAAACCACACTGTTGCGGCACACGCTGAATGCACTTCACCGTACGAAGATCCACAGTGCCTTCATCTTCAATCCTCGTCTGGACATCATGGACTTCCTCGAATTCGTGCTCGCGGACTTCGGGCTGACCCCGGCGAACCGCAGCAAATCGAGCATGATCATCCAGCTGAATCGATGGCTCATCGATCGCTATCGCGAAGGCGAGATTTGCGTCATCGTCGTCGATGAAGCGCAGAATTGCTCCTTGGAGTTGCTGGAAGAGATTCGGCTGCTTACCAACCTCGAGACCTCCTCACAGAAGCTTGCTCAGATCATCCTTTCAGGGCAGCCTGAACTCGAAACAAAGCTTCGTCAGCCAAACGTGCGCCAACTGCGCCAACGGATCGCGCTCTGGTGCCGCACAAAGCCTCTCACTGCCACACAAACGGCGGAGTATATCAGTGGGCGGCTTCGCATCGCTGGGACAAGCGCAGAGATCTTCCTCCCCGACGCGATCCAGTTAATTCACAAAGCGAGTCACGGCATTCCGCGGCTGATTAACCTCATTTGTGAAAACGCTCTGATCTTCGCGTACGTGGACCAGTTTCGGCAGGTGCCGGCGAGCGTAGCCTACGCTGCCATTCAGGATCTCAATCTGGAGGACGCTACATCAATGCTGTACGATCCCGCGATTGTTGAGGAAATCTCAGCCTTCCGTCAGCGTGACCTCGCTGCCCAGCCTAGAGCAGCCTCCGCCGAACCTGGACCGGTTGTAGCTGATACTCCGAAGGGGCAAACGCCATGAGCAAGATCTATGAAGCGCTTCTTCGCGCAGAGTTGGAACGCACTGTCGCTACCGGCGAGAATACGCCCGAAGCCGCAGCCGCACATGCGGTCCAAAATCTGCTCAATCCAGAACTGTCGGACTTCGGAGAGCCCGACACGGATCCTCTTGGACCTACCTATGTGGAACCGTCGCAGACATCGGATGAGAGCCTGGGGCAACTCTTAGCGCCCGTTGACTTTTCTGAGGTGCCGCGGAGGCGCTGGACCCCGTCCGCGCCATACCTCCCTGCCCTGGACGAGCGTGGTGCTCACGTAGAACAATTCCGCAGCTTGCGATCCCACATCTTCGAAGCGCGTGACGCAGCGCCTCTGAAGTCAATCATTGTGAGCAGCGGACTGCCCGGCGAGGGAAAGAGCTTTGTCACGCTCAATCTCGCACTCTCCTTTTCACGTCATAAGGCCAACAGAGTCCTTTTGATCGATGGGGACATGCGCCGGAGCTCGCTGCACAGGGTTCTGGGCACTTCGCGAGAACCGGGGCTGAGCGACTTCCTTTCAGGTACGAACACCCTGCTTGAGGTGATGCAAAGGTGTGAAACCGAAGGCCATCCCAATCCGATCCCACCTGGTCTCGCAGCGTTGACGTTTATTCCCGGGGGGCGTGATGCGGAGAATGCCGGTGATCTCGCATCCCATCCCCGCTTCGCGGAACTGATCGCAACAGCGGGAACTTGGTTCGATTGGATTTTCATCGACTCCTCACCAGTCAATCTCGTCGCGGACGCTGTCAGCCTGGCCCGCTCCTGCAACGGCGTTCTTCTGGTCGCACGCGAAGGCAATACAAAGTTCAAGACAGCTCAACAGGCGCAGGCTCAATTTAAAACGGCTCCTATCCTTGGTTTTGTCCTGAATGCCGTACGAAAACTGCCCCAAAAAGGTGATTACTACGGCGGCTACGACGCCTATAAACCGGAATCGTAGCCGGAGTCCAGCCGCACGATGATTCGCTTTTTGAATGTTTACTACCCCACCAGGACTGTCGTTCTACTTTTGAGCGAGGCGATCCTGGTTAGCGGTTGTTTTCTGCTCGCGACTTTCGCGCTCCTGGGCCCGGACGCTTACCCTCTTGCCCTGGACTACGAGAACGGCTTTGCCAAAATCGTCGGCATCACGGCGGCGAGCCTGATCTTTTCCTATTACTTCGACCTGTATGAACCGCAGATCGTGTCGGCATCGCTGGAAATCTATTTCCGAATTTTGTTGGTCCTTGCGTTTGACTGCTTCTTACTCTCTGCCCTCATCAAGTTTTATCCCCAGTTCGCGATTGCGCAGTATGTCTATGCTTTGGGTTTCGTTCTACTGACACCTGCTCTCATCGGGTGGCGTCGGTTCTACGACTGGGTGGTCGGGCATACCTTCTTTCGCGAAAGGGTTTACATCCTGGGCTCGGGGGCGACGGCAAACGGCGTCGTCGACTGTCTGCGCACCCGCCGCGAGTTAGGCATGGAAGTCATCGGCTGGCGTGATGTTCAGGCCTTCAACAAGCCGGAGCGCAAGCAGATCTGGATGGATGAACTCGCCCGCATCGAGATCGAAAAACCCCCTGTTCACCGCATTATTGTTGCTGTTGAAGACGCCCGTGACGAGTTGCCAGTTCAGGAACTGCTCAATCTTCGCTTCGCGGGCTTCACTGTGGAGCGAGCGAACGAACTGAACGAGCGGCTCTCGGGCAAGATCCAGCTGGATGGGCTTCGGCCCAGCAACTTCCTTTACAGCGATGGTTTTCGCATCAATCGCTGGCAGCAGTTCACCAGGCAGCTTTTTTCCACAGTTGTCGCCGGCATCGGCCTGCTTCTGTTCCTACCGTTTTTTCCCATAGTTGCTCTTCTCGTCAAGTTCACATCGGAAGGGCCCATTTTCTTCCGCCAAACCCGGGTTGGTATGGGTGGTAAGAACTTTTACGTTTACAAGTTCCGGTCCATGTTCACGAACGCCGAGGCGGGCGGTGCAAAGTGGGCAACGAAGAACGACCCCCGCGTCACAAAATGGGGCATGTTTATGCGCAAAACGCGCATCGACGAGATCCCTCAGCTTTGGAACATACTCAAGGGAGATATGGGCTTTGTCGGGCCGCGGCCGGAGCGACCGGAATTTGTGCCGATGCTCTCGGAGCATCTTCCCTTCTACTACTTGCGCCATCTGATTCGTCCCGGACTTACCGGATGGGCTCAGGTTCGCTACGGCTACGGCGCCACCCTAGCCGAAGCGCGTGAAAAGCTCGAATATGACCTGTATTACATAAAACACGCTTCGCTTGGGCTGGATTTGCTCATTATGTTCGAGACGATCAAGACCATTCTTCGTCGCCGAGGCGCGCAGTAGCCTGGCTAACCTTCGCGGAAAGAAAGAGGGCGCGCCGGGTCGGCGCGCCCTCTTTACAACCAGATCGTCCCTTGTTCGATGTCTAAAGAGCCGTCCTTGACAGGCTTTTGAAGCGTTTTCTGCACTCCTGCACACATCTCGCCAAGATGAGTGCAAAAAGAGTGTTCTTAACAGGGTTTTGCAGCATTTTGCAAACTACACCTGTCGGGTCTACGAAGCGACAGGTGTGTAGTCCGGGTACCCTAAGCGGTGAGGAGCGTCTTGGCGCTTTGCTCCAGGTACCAGGCCGTGGTCTTCTCCAGACCCGTTCTGAAGTTCACCGCCGGTTCGTAGCCCAACTCGCGCCGTGCACGCCCGATGTCCGCAAGGGAGTGCGGTATGTCGCCTGCCCGAACGGGACCATAGATCGGCTTGTTCTTGAAGTTCAGAATGGACGCGAGTGCCTCATACAGGTCGGTCAAGGTGTGACTGGCGCCCGTTCCAACGTTGATGACCCGCCCCGTAGCAAACTCGTCCGGTGCTTCGCATGCCAGCAGGTTGGCGCGCACGGCGTTGGCGACAAAGGTGAAGTCACGGCTGACCTGGCCGTCCCCGTAGATCGTGGGCGTCTCGCCGGCCAGCATTTTGTAGATGAATTGCGCGATGACCCCAGAGTACGGCGAATCCGCGGCCTGTCTTGGGCCAAAGATGTTGAAGTATCGCAGGCACACCCCCTGCATTCCGTACACGCGGCAGAAGGCCTGGATGTAGTGCTCACAGGTGAGCTTCTGGACCGCATACGGCGAAAGAGGGCGGGGCGTCATGTCTTCCTGCTTTGCCTGCCCTTCCTGATCGCCGTAGGCCGATGAGGAGGCGGCATACACGATCCGCTTTACACCGGCATCCCGCGCAGCGATGAGGAGACTCAGCGTTCCGTTCACATTGGATTCGTGGGAGGTGATCGGATCCTTTACGGAACGGGGCACGGACGCGAGAGCTGCCTGGTGAAGGACGAAATCAACACCTTCGCACGCGGCTCGCATTGCTGCCCCATCCTGCAGATCTGCGACCTCGAAGGTAATGGACGGAAGAATGTCTTCGATGTTCTCCATCCGGCCGGTCGACAAATTATCGATCCCCTGCACTGTGTGGCCCTGCTCAACCAGGGTGTGAGCAAGCGTGGAACCGATGAAGCCCGCTATGCCTGTGATCAGATACCGTGCCATACTCTCCTCCACCCTGCAGCTTTGTTGTTTTCGCGTCACAGGGGATGCTGTACTACATTCGCGCCTGCGCCACTACGCCGCAATCCCACGCTGGTTGACCTCGGCCTACCTCTTTCGATCAACCATCTGCCACCGATGCGATCAGAGTATGCCACACCCAAGGGGGCTGAAACTTGACACTCCAGTGCAATAATTGACAGCGACATGCCCCCCGAGACAATGCAAGTCGCCGTTTCCGCAGTTTCCGAACGCCTGGAACGCCTTCAAAACCGAACCGCCCGCGTTGGCGTCATCGGTTTAGGTTATGTCGGGCTTCCCCTTTCCCTTTTGCTTGCAGACGCCGGCTTTCGCGTCACGGGATTCGACATCGATGCGCGCAAGATCGACGATCTGCAGGCGGGAAGATCGTACATCTTCCGCATCCCACAGGAAGAGATCCAGCAGGCTCGCAGCCAGGGTTTCAGCGCGACCGCGGACTTTGCCGGGCTGAGCGAACAGGACGCGATCATCCTTTGCGTCCCGACGCCACTCACGGGGCATCGCGAGCCAGATCTGAGTTACATCGAGAACACCGCACGTGCTGTGGCTCCCTGGCTTCAGGAGGGGCAGCTCGTCGTGTTGGAGAGCACGACGTACCCCGGGACGACAGACGATGTGATGATTCCGCTTCTTGAAGCGGGCAACAAGGCCGGCCTGAAGACGCACAAGAACTCCGATTCAGCCCCGGCGGGCTTTTTCTACGTGGCATTCTCTCCCGAACGCGAAGATCCGGGGAACACCGACGTGGCACGGCGCGATATCCCCAAGGTCGTCGGTGGCCACGATTCGGTGGCCACGGAGCTGGCCGCGACGCTTTATGAGGCCATTTTCACGCGCGCGGTCCGCGTTTCTACGACGCGCGCTGCGGAGATGACCAAGCTCCTCGAGAACATATACCGCTGCGTCAACATTGCGCTGGTGAATGAGTTGAAGGTCCTTTCCCTTCGGATGGGGATCGACATTTGGGAAGTGATCGACGCGGCGTCAACAAAGCCGTTCGGCTTCCACGCCTTTTACCCAGGCCCAGGTCTCGGGGGCCACTGTATTCCCATCGATCCCTTTTACCTGTCGTGGAAGGCAAAAGAATACGACTTCAATACGCGCTTTATCGAGCTTGCCGGCGAAGTCAATGAGGCTATGCCCGAGTTCGTTGTGCAGCAGGTCGCCCGCGCGCTGAACATGCATAAGAAATCCGTGAACGGATCCCGCATGCTGATGCTGGGCATGTCGTACAAAAAGGATATTGACGATCTTCGCGAGTCGCCCTCCTTGACGATCATTGAGCTGCTGCGAAAGGAAGGCGCGGAGGTCTCGTACAACGATCCCTACCACCCGACGGTGGGCCGCGGAAGGCACTATAACCTGAACATGACGTCAACGCCGCTCGAGAATCTCGGCCAGTACGACTGTGTGCTGATTGTGACCGATCACACGGATTACGACTACCCCCGCATCGTCCGTGAATCGAAGCTGGTTGTGGATTCACGCAACGCCACAAAGGGCATTGCGGCAGAGAACGTTGTGCGCTGTTAAGTCTCGGTTCAGACCTCATCACAGAAGGGACGGCCTCGGCCGTCCCTTCTGGCGTTGTGGGGCCGCCAGCCTGACCCAGGAGATGTAGCGGTGCATCAGATTGGAACGGAAGGTAACGTAAAACGCCCGTAAGGTAATGAAAAGTTGCTGCTTAAGAGCCCTTGTGTACAGCCATTGGGGGAAGGCGAACCCAGTTCGTCAACCCTAAACTCAGTTCATCGCGAGGTCGTTCGGACTGAAATGATGAAACCCTCAAGCATGCTTTCTGCCTTCACCGTAGCCGGCGCCGTTCTCTGCGCCTCCGCTGTCGCCCAAGCTCGTTTCTGCATCGGCGGGGATCTCGAACACCTGTCCAAAGCTCAGAAAGACGCCTGCAGCGCCAAGATGCAGGCGGTGCGTAACGTCGCCAATACCCTGCATGCGCCTGCGAGCTGGCACTTCGTTGTGGTCTGTGGTGAAGAAGGCTGGAAGCAATATGCGGCATACACCATGGGTGCGGAGGCAGACGTACTCGCCGCAGTGGCCGACACCAACTACGAGCAGCACGAGACCTTCCTGCGGGAGAGTGCGCTGCAACAGGGGGCTGGATCCTCGATTGAGAGTTCCGTGGCTCGCCAGGTCGCAGAGATCCTCTCCCACAGTGGGCAGGACGCTGGATTGGACACCGCTTCGGCTCGCCTTGCTGCTAACCGTAAGGCTGCGGCAGGGCTCTAGCCAGGTGGCCGCGTGAATCACTCTCCCCGGTCAGCAGTTCCCTTGCGCACGACGGTCGCGCGGCTGACGCCCGTCTCAGGATTTGAAGCACTTGCGCTACACCGCGGGATGAAGCGGACAGAGGCTTCAGGCTGAGGTAGATCAGGGATTGCTGGGCTGAATGGTCCGGAATGGTCGCTGGCCCTCTAGCCCTTGTTCCCACTGTCATTTCTTAACAGAGCGGAGGATTGCTACGAGTGTCGTGGCATCGCAGGCAAAACAGCAGATTCCTCCGCTGCGCTGCGGAATGACAATTAAGAAGAGGTGGCGGATTGCTACGAAGCGCCGTGGCAAGGGAAACAGCAGATTCGTCGCCTGCGCTGCGGAATGACAACCGGGGAATGGGGAACCAGGAGCTCGCGGAACGACGAGCGAGAGCTGGTTGATTCCCCTTTCCAAGGTCCTGAAAGCGTCTAGGAGCGCGCGAGAGTCTTCGAACGATGCCTGCTGGTGTAGGCCGCCGCCATAGCGGTACCTGTCAGGACCAGAAGCAAACTCCCTGGCTCTGGAACGGGACTTGGTGTGGGGACGCTCTCCACGGGAGTGATCGCTGTAGGAACATCGACCAGAGGAGGAACCGCTTCAGCAACCTGCGTAACGGCAGGGAGCGGCAGGTCCGGCGGCGGCATCTCGGGGAACTCCACCGTCAGAGGCTGCGGCAGAAGCGGGACAGCTGGTGCCCTGGGAGCAAGCCCTGGGGAATCCAGGTCGCCGCAGTCAATCTGAAATCTGCGTAAGGCCTCCAGAGGGCCCATGGGATGCCGAACAGGGTGCCTATGAACGGGCTCAGCAGGACGAACCAGGGCGGTGAGGCGGTATTTCGCCGCGCGCAGCCGTTTTGCGGCCCGGCGCTGCAGGATGCCCTGCTTGTACTCGGCTATCCAGCGGCTGCAATCAGACGCATACAGCACAGGTGCGACGCAGCTCAGAGCGGAGAACAAGACGATCGCTCCGACGATACCGCGTGTCGTTCTCGTTCGGGTAGACCTGCGCCTACGGACCCGTTGCGGCATGTTTCGTCCCCTTGCTGGCGAAATATACCCCAGTTTAGGACACTAAAGCCCTCCAGAACTGAGACATCCGTCGTAACTGCATACAACTTTAGCGTAGTTAGGACGGAGCCACTGAAGATCTTGGTAATTATTTCGGGTTACTTCTGGACGTTTCCGGCCTTTCGATAAGGTTAGAAGTTGAAGGCAAAGCCCCCTTGAATGCCTCGCGGGACCTGGGCAAGGAAGAAGGTTTGGCCATCAGGGCCGACCACCGGCTCGTACCCCTGTGAGAGGAGGTTGGTGGCCTCCACGACGGCATTCAAACCCTTGAGCCTGCGACCGGCCCATAGTTTCTGTTGAAAGTGCAGACTCAGGTAGGCGTCTTCGGGATTCGCGTCATACCGATCAACCTGCGTGAGCGAGCGAGCGGGTTGCCAGCGATACCCTACCTCGACCCGTGTTCCCGTCCGCCGTGTATGCATGTGCAGTTCCCCACCGAGCGCGGCGACCGTATGCGGGTGCAACTGCGCTGCGAGGTCGATGAGCTGAATGGAGGGATTGTCCGCCTTGAGCGCGCCTCCGACCTCGCCTTCTATGCAAGCCGAAAGCACAGGGCTGAAGTTCTCCGTCCAGGCAATCCGAACTCCTGCAGTGCTTTCGCCTTTCGCGGCGAGCCGCAACGTATCCGTGGTCGGATCGTAGATCGCCGGCAGCGCTGTCAGATCGTGCTCCGACGAGACCCCACCGCCCCCAAGCGAGTCTGTCGGATTGTTGTCGTGGAAGACAGCCACGGAAACGGTGCGCCGCTCGTCGGTTTGCGTTAGTGAGATTTCCTGGTGCAGCCCCTTTACGATGAGGGGCATGCCTGCCGTGTCGACCAGCGCCTCTTCTCGAACAGAGACCTGATCGAGATCATCGGAGGTCTGCAAGGAGCGGTCGGTTGCGAGACGATACTCGAGGGTGAGCTCAGGCGAAGGCCTGAACGCGACGCGAACGTAGGGTGCTGAACTGAAACGGGTGCCGAGCAGGTGCTCGGCGGTGAAGAGCGTTCCCGCATCGACCATGACGGCGTCACCGAGGGCGATCTTCTCTGTGGCGGCGGTGTGCAGCACCTGCAAGCCTGACGAGGTCTCTGTCTGCAGCTCGGGATGGGAGGCGAAGCTGACGAACAACCGCGTACCGCCACCCCAGGTGCGTTCGTGTTCCAGACCGACCCCCAGCACTACAGACGTGCCCACGCCGGAGGTGTTGTTGCCCAGGTCGGCCTTCAGGATGGAAGCGTCCCCGTCGGCGACCGACCTCCCGATGGTGACGACCTGACGGTTGCCGCCTTCGCCAAAGCTTCCATCTCCGGACATGAACGCGATTTGCCCGCCGGCAACCGAAGTCCGAGCATGGTCCGAACTGGAGGAGGCGCCAGCAGAAGGCGCACCCGCGAGGCGTAAAAGGGGCCGGTTTGCCGTGGAGCGAAGCGTCCAGCGCCAGTCGTCCCTGGGCTCAGCGGCGGTCGGTTTTTCTGTGGGGAGCCACTTACCTGCCTCGAAGATGGCCGTCATGGTGAGATCGGCGACGGTCCGCGCGCCACCGTTCAGGTGCAGGTTACCGCGTAAGACAGGCACCAGAAAGGCGGCCGAGGCACGAAGCTGATAATTTCCGGGAAGCACGGCATACAGGAAGTAGCGGCCATGGTCGTCCGTGAAAGCACGGGCCAAGACTGTGGCGTCCGGCGCGAGGAGCTCGACCAAGGCGCCCAACTGGGGAGCGCCATGAGCGTCGCGCACGACGCCGGTGAGCGCCGCATCGGAGGCGGCCCACGCCGTGACGGGCATCAAGCCCATCCCGAGCATGCATACAGCAAGCGTTGGCACTACATGCTTCACCGCGCTGATAACCCTCTCGCGCGTCCGAGGCTCTCCAGAGTTGGTGCTTGTCAGCCTAATCATCGGTCACCCAGCGTGTGCTGTCCTGCTCGGCAAGCTGATGCATTGAGGCTATACCAAATCGCCGTTTACTGCTCCACGATGAACGGCGCAGTTTCCGCGACGGTCTGCTTGGAAACGCCGTCGTTCACCTTGATCGTCACCTGGTAGCGACCGGGTTCGAGGCTGCCGAGCGGCATGGTCTTTTCCAGGGTGAGTTGATCCGCGTTAGGGTTCAACTTCGCGGCGCTCTCCTGCGTATCGAGGATCTGCTTGTTGGTTGCGAGGTCGAGGACCTGATACTCGATGGTGGCGTCATTGCGCTTATTGTCGGCGATGCCCAGATTGTAGACCTGCATCCAGAAGCTCAGGTTCTGGGCGCGATGGAAGACGACCGGGGTCGTGATCGTGGAAGAGACCCGTGGAACAACTTTGGTGTTACCGATGACGAAGTTGCCGGTGCCGACGTCCTTGGAAGGCACACGTTCCATCTTGTCAGCCAAGATGAGCGAAGAGTGCCCGAGGCGGTCGTCGTCGAACTTCGGGACGTCCACGCTGCGCCGCCAGGTACCGACGTGATCCGGGTTGTTTACGTCCTTGATGGC
>CAXTGN010000058.1:12216-15725 GCA_964243455.1 uncultured Acidobacteriaceae bacterium | reverse complement strand
CGTGCGCTGCGATCTCCTTGCCCTTGCCGATCAAGGGTGTCGCCTGCGCTATGAGAGGTTGTGCCTTGGCGTCTACCTGCTTCACGAGCTTGTTGATCTTGGAGTAGACCACCAGCCCACCGATCGCTATGCCCAGCAGCAGCAAAACGACGATGGCCGCCAGGACGATCTCGCAGATCATGATCCAGTGAACGTCGCTGGCCATGCTCGCTGCATCCTGAAACAGCAACATAGCCGGTAGATGAAGAGTTCCCATAGTGACTCCTTAAACCTTCTTACCTGGAGATGCGCTCCGGATACGCAAAGGGTGTGCGATCTTGCTCTGATGTCAAAACAAAGGGCCGGTAGTCACACCGGCCCTCACGAAAACGACGGTTTGAGCTACGAGACGGAAGGCGCCTCGCTGGTCTTGCTCACGTACGCTTCTTTACCGGCGTCCACAGCGGCCTGTACAGCCTCGCTCTGGTTCTGCACGAGGTCTTTACCCTTGTCTACGTACTGCGACCACTGCGTGCGGCCCTTATCGTAGTATTCCTTACCCTTGTCGACGTACTGTCCGGCCTGGTCCTTGCCTTGAGCTACGGCTTGCGTCACCGCTTCGCGGCCCTGCGATACGGCCTGATTGACGACATCCTTGCCCTGCGCTACATACTGCGTTGCCTGATCCTTGCCCTGGGCATAGAGCTGATTGGCCTTGTCCCGTGCTTCCAGCGCGCCGGCAACCAACTCCTCGCGGGTCTCCTGACCCGACTTAGGCGCATACAGAACACCTACCAGCGCGCCAATACCAAGCCCCGCCAGAAACCACCCGAAACTGCTTCCGCCTTCGTTCTGCGCCATTGCGATCTCCTAGATTCCTTGACTGATGGGCACACGTGTTCCGGACCCACCTCGGGTGATACGGATGCGCGTAAAAAGACTGCGGTTGTTTGACAGCACGAAACTCGCCTGTTTTCCTGTGACAACACCCATGTAGCAAACCGGGCCCGGCGATGCATCCCGGTCACCCTCGACCCGAATCTTCCTATCAGCCCTTTTCTTTTGAACGCCCTGTGAAGGACTCTCGTTTATGCAAGCGCAAATGACACATCGCTCTCACCAGCACCGAAATTTTCTCGCAGCAAGCACCTGTGCCCTTGCTCTTACGCTTTCTGGATGCAGCAAACCCATCACCGACGCCCAGCTCACATCGGACGTGCAAGCGGCAATCAAGCGGGACGCAGCCATCAGCCAGCAGCCTGTGCAGATCGCCGTCCAGAACGGAGTGGTGACCCTCTCCGGCAACGTGACCGACGATACTGCAAGCAACGTGGCCGCCCAGGACGCAGCACGCGTGAAAGGCGTGAAAGAGGTGGTCGACAGCCTCACCGTGGCCGGCATTCAGGTGGCTCCCACGGTGACCTCGCCGGTAGCGCCGACCGAGGCGCGGCAGACCACAGCTCAGGAGCGCCAGACCATCGCCCAAAGCCACACGTTGCCGCCGCCAGCCTCGGTACCGAGCGGCCCGACTGCACCTCCGCCCCCACCCCAACCTGTGTATCGCAACGTGACAGCGCCAACAGGAACGGTAATCCCGATCCGCATTACAGAGGCGCTCAGCAGCCAGACCGCGCAGAACGGCCAACCCTTTAACGGCGTGGTTACGCATGAAGTGGTCCGAGATGGGTTTGTGGTGATTCCAGCCGGCTCCGCCGTGAGCGGACGCGTCGTGGACGCCAAGGACGCGGGACGTTTCAAGGGTCACTCTGCGCTGTCACTGGAACTTACAGCTGTGCGCCGGCACGGCAGTCTCCTGAATGTTTCAACGGATGCCTACACGGTGGAGGGCAAGAACCGCGGCACAAACTCGGCCGTCAAGATCGGCGGCGGTGCGGCAGTCGGTGCGGTGCTCGGCGGCATCTTCAGCGGAGGCAAAGGCGCTGGCATCGGGGCGCTCGCGGGCGGTGGAGCGGGCACGGCCGTGCAGGGGCTTACACACGGTCAGCAGGTGAGCATTCCGTCGGAGAGTCTGATTCGCTTCCGGCTCACGAGTCCCCTCACGGTTCGCACCTCGGAAGCCCCCTCCAACTACGCACCCACGACCCTTCAGGAACGCGACGGGGCAGCGGACCGGGCCCAGGATCCCTCGCCTACCCAGCCCTGATGAGAGCCGAAATTTGAGCAGCCTTCCACTTCGCAGCGTTCCGTCCGAACACCGGCCCTTTCTTCTGGGAAAAGGGCCGGTCCCGCTAACCAGACGGTCGCCTTTGGTGTGGTGGCATCTGCTTTCGCTGGACGCGCCTACCGTGGCAGCCACCTGGACGATTTTTGTTGCGTGGTTGGCCGGTGTCAGGATCTCCGTCGCCGATCCGATCGCGATGTTTCTAGCTGTCTGGATGCTGTATGCGGCCGACCGTCTTCTGGACGCTCGCCCCATGTTTCACATCCCTTCTCAACCCGGCCTTGAAGAACGACATCGCTATCACCACGCCCATCGCAACCGGTTCCTGGCGGTCATTCTGGCGGCCAGTCTTCCTCTCGCGTGGCTCCTTTATTCGTTGAGCGCGGCTGTGCTGCAGCTCTACATGCTTCTGGTTTGCCTGCTCAGCGCGTGGCTGCTGCTGGTGCACGCCCGTCCTGCTTCAGCCTCGTCCTCGGCGCATCGTTTGCCGAAGGAGCTGGCCGTTGGCGTGTTCTTCCCCGCAGCTGTGTTTATCCCCACCGTGGCGCGGGCGCCCGCCCTTCGCCATGCCCTTCTTCCCGCGGCCATCGCGTTCGCCTGCGTCTGCACCCTGAATTGCCTGTTCCTTTTCGCCTGGGAACACCCCTATGAGCGCAACCATGCGCATTTCAGCACTCGCTTGGGAGCCCGGCATCTCAAGCATCTGACCCTGCTGCTGATCGCGCTCACCTGCGCCGCGGCATTCAGAGGTATTCCCCGAGCTCATCTACCGATCCATCAAAGAACGGCGCTTCTGGCATGCAGCCTCAGTGGCGTCCTGTTATGGCTTCTCCACGGGTATCGGCTCAGGATCCCACGCACAACCCTTCGCGCCCTCGCCGACCTTGCCCTGCTCACGCCAGTCCCGATCAGTCTGAGTTTGTGGCTGATGCGCCATTGCGGATAAGCGTCGATGATCAGCCATCGTTCGCCGGGCAGTGAGGGAACACAACGGGCAAACTTCGACAGGGTTGCGAAGGTGTATCGCTGGGCCGAGTTCGTCTGCCTTGGAAGCCTTCTGCAACGTACCCGCGAACACTTTCTGCACCACACCACCGGTGCTCACCAGGCTCTGGTACTTGGGGACGGAGATGGGCGATATCTTGCCAGGTTGCTCGGCAGATCGCCGGATACACGTGCCATCGCTGTGGATACAAGCGCCGCCATGCTGTCTCTGTTGAGCGATCGCTGTCGCTTCGCTACGGAACGCCTGACCACCCTCCGAGCTGACTTCACCGCGCTGCCCCGGACCATGGATCTGTCCGAGACGGACCTGGTGGCCACGCATTTCTCGCTGGATTGCCTTTCC
>CAXTGN010000058.1:1870-12206 GCA_964243455.1 uncultured Acidobacteriaceae bacterium | reverse complement strand
GCGATCTTGACGAACTTGCCGGAACACTCGCCGATCGTCTCAGGCCCGGAGCCCTCTGGGTTCTCTCCGACTTCGCTATCCCCGCGCATCAGCCCTGGCGCACCCTGGCGAGAATATACGTACGTCTTCTCTACCTGACGTTCCGCATCCTCACCGGCCTGGAAACGCAGGCGTTGCCGGATGTGCAGCAGAGCCTGGAGCGGAGCGGCTTCCGCCGTATTCTCCGGTCCCAGTGGATGAAAGGGCTGCTCTACAGCGAGATGTGGCAACTCCCGGTCGTGCCACACCCTCGTGAAACGTCATCTTCCGCGCAACTTCACCCACCCGCGCCTCATCCACCTCTTCTGTAAGTACAAAAGTTCAGGATGTGGGCGCCGACCGAAAAAGCGACGCAAAGGCAGATCAGCACGAGAAGAACGCAGGCTCTGCGTCCCCACGGAAGCGTCCGGCTTCGGAGAGTAAAGCGGCTGCCGGCAGCTATTTCGCTCATCCCAACCGGGAAGGTCTGAACGTCTTCGTGATGCGGCATGCGAGTGCCGGCACGAGCCGCGTCAACCCCAAGCTCGACGTCAAGCGTCCGCTGGACAAGGACGGCAAACGCCACTGTTTGCAGCTGGCCCAGGTGCTCAGCAACCTGCGTATCAATTTCGACCTGGTCGTGTCCAGCCCGCTGAAGCGATGTCTGCAGACCGCACAACTTGTCGGCACGGAGATGGGGTATGAGGCCAAGATCCTGCATGCCCAGGCACTTGAGCCCGGAGCCGATTTTGCACAGTTTCAGCGTCTTCTTCACGAGTGCCGCAGCTACGAAAACGTCCTCATGGTTGGCCACAATCCCAACATGACCACCTTTTTAGGACAGCTCATTGGCGCCAACGGTCCTCGCGAGAGCAGCCATCCAATGGCGAACGTTCGCCTGCGCAAGGGATCCATCGCGCGCGTTACGGTGGAGCGCGGGCCCGCCATTCTGAAGTGGCTGCTGGATCCGCGCCTGGTTCGTTCGCTTTACGCAACCTCGACGAAGAGTTCGCGCCGGAAGACCTCGCGGAAGTAGGCAGCCTCTTTCTTGAGCGACCAGACCTCGAGCTCCGCTCCACCCCTGGCCGGCTCAAGCTGCAGCAGCACACGCTTGGGAAAGACCCTGGTCTTCGCTCGCAGCGATCCGCCAGTACGCTCTCCGCACATCGCCTGCGCCAGCCGGAGCAGGACAACGGCGCGCTTGACGTGCATGTGCTCCTCCACCGGCACCAGGCGCATAGGACGGTCCATTTGACTGGGCCGGCTTTTGCCCAGATACCGGCTAATCGCGGCCACGATCGCTCGCTGCCTGGGTGAGAACCCAAAGATCTCCGAGTTGGCGACGATGTACTGCGTGTGCCGGTGATGCCCCTGGTGGTTCATAAACTTGCCCACATCGCGCATCATCGCCGCGGCGGCCAGCCAGAGCCGATACTCCTCCGGCAGTTCATGGATCTTTGCCAGTCCATCGAACAGCGCCTCCGCCTGGCCGCGCACACTTTCCTGCTTGGCTGGGTCGACACGGTAGCGCCGGCATACCTCCAGCACACCTTCCCAGCGTTCGCCCTCCATGGTGCGGTGCACACTGGCTCGGGTGTCGGCGTCGGCAAGCATTTGCGCGAGCACGCCGTCTCGCAACCCCAAGGGGGAGTACCGGAATCCACCCAGCCCCGCACGCTCCAGCAGCGCCGCGTACACCTGCGCCCCGCCCACGATGATCTCTGAGCGTTTGGGACCAATGCCAGGTACGGCCGCGCGCTGCGCATTGGACATTTTGAGCAGCCGGTCGGCCAGTCTCCGCACGGATGCCGTGTCGGTCTCCAGAACCGCGGGCGTGGCCCTTCTGCCGCGCACAGCTTTGGCTACATGCTTCTCGATTTCACCCTCGGCCGGTAACGCATGGCTCGCTTCGGCCAAGGCGGCGGCCGTACCGGAGGTGGCGATCACCGTGTCCACGCGGGGCTTGCCCATCTTGCGATCCAGCCGGGTCAGTTCCCGCTCGATGAATTGCCTTAGCCGGGCGACATCCTGTTTCGAGGGTGGATCCGTGCGCAGGAACTCCTGCTGCAGGCGCACGGCGCCCAGAGGCAGGCTGACCATCTCCTGAATGCGCCCAGCGTCGGACAGCGTGATCTCGCACGAACCTCCGCCAAGGTCGATCAGCAGGCTCCGCTTGCGAGCGTCCGGCTCATAGGCCATCACGCCCAGATGAATGAGGCGTCCCTCTTCCAAGCCGCTGATGATTTCGAGCGTCCACCCTGTGGCGGACTTCACTCGCGTCCGGAAGGCCTCGGCGTTCAACGCATCGCGTGTGGCGCTGGTCGCGACCACACGGACCTGATCCACCACATGCTCCTGCACTGACTTGTGAAATCGCTTGAGCGCCTTCACCGTACTGGCCATCGCCTCAGGGGAGATCACCCCTGTTTCAAACACGCTCTCGCCCAGTCGCGTTACCTCGCGATCTTCATGGAGCGGCCGGAGCTTGTGCTGTTGGGTTACCGAGGCAATGGCCAAACGACAGGAATTAGAGCCGATATCGATCGCCGCAAAGGTGGGCATGGGCCTGGGTGATACTCCTGTACGGGGAAGTTGCACGTTCAAGATACATGGCGCGGCGATCTCCCTGTTCAAACTTGCTGTCGCTCGCGACCGCACACAACGAAGTTACTTGTCAATGTGCCGAGCCGGAACCAACTCACGCCGGATTGCTACCCTAATGGGGAACCTCAGCACGCGAGATCGGACACCGTTTCTTTGACCAGCACCACCGCGCACTTCCCACTGACCCGAAGGCTTTGGCGGCCCTTCTCTCTCCTGCTTATCGGCTTCTCGTGGCTGATTCTTCAGTTCGGGGGACTCTTTTCCCCTGGGCTTCTGGACGATGTGGACTCCGTCTACACGGAGATCGCCCGCGAGATGCTCCTCCGTCACGACTATGTGACGCCTACGGTCGACGGCGTTCGTTTCTTCGACAAGCCTCCGCTGATGTACTGGATGGCTGCGGGCTCCATGCGCGTGTTCGGTCAGCACGACTGGGCTGCAAGGCTTCCGCTCGCGATCGGCGTCCTTGCCTTGCTCCTGGCGGTGTATGCCTTGGGGATCCGGCTTTTTGCCGCTGTGTCCCCAACCCACGCCCCGGACCGCGGCGGTCTGTACGCCTCGCTCGCCACGGGACTTTGCCTCGGCACGTACCTGTACACGCGTTTTTATATCCCGGACATTCTGATCGCTCTCTGGATGACGCTCTCTGTTCACCTCATCCTGTTTGCGCTGGAACGGCTTGAGCAGGGGCGGTCTGCTCTTTGGCCCAGCCTTGGCTTTGCCGCCGTTCTTGCCCTGAACGTGCTCACCAAAGGGCTGATCGGACTCGTTTTTCCGCTGGGATTCGTTCTGTTGTACCTGCTTTCTACGCACCGGCTTGCAGCTCTGCGGGATCTTCATCTCTCTGCGGGCACAGCCGTCTTCCTCTTGATCGCCGCTCCGTGGCACGTAATGGCTGCTCTCCGAAATCCACCCATTGCCATGCCCGCAGGTCTCGGCCTTCCCGCCCGGGCCGGCTGGGCCTGGTTTTACCTCTACAACGAGCACGTGGCGCGCTTCCTGCAAAGGCGCATCCCGCACGACTACGGCCAGGTGCCCATCCCGCTGTTCTGGCTGCTGCTCTTCGTTTGGCTGATTCCCTGGACCGCCTTTGTCGTCCCGGCGCTCTTCAACGCCGTCCGTGAGCTATGGTCTGCCCAGGACCGCCGCAAGCGCTTTGACTCCGATATCGCGTGGGCTCCGCCCTTCGAGGGGGCCGCTCCCCGCGATCGCCGGGTGGAGGCCGCGCGCTCTCTGCTTCTCTGGGCGGCCCTCGTCCTGGAGTTCTTTACCCTGTCCTCGCGCCAGGAGTACTATCACCTGCCCGCGCTGCCGGCACTGGCCCTCCTGGCCGCTGGGCTGCTCGCGGCAGCCGATGCCCGGCTCTCTGACGCGACGCCCGCCACCTTCGATGCCGCACAGGCGCAGAAGCAAGCGCTGAGCGCCTCCCGCTGGTTCCTGGTGCCGTTGGGGACGACGCTCTTCCTGCTCTGTGCGTATTTCGCCGTGACTGCGCCGAGACCTGCCCCAGGCACGAGCCTCAGCGATTTGCTGAGTTCCAACCCCGATCTTTATAACCTCTCGCTCGGTCATGTTTTCGACCTCACGGGCCGCGCCCTGGGACTTTTTCGGGGTCCGCTGAGCGCTGTGGCCCTTGGTATGCTGCTGCTTGGCCCCGGCTCTCACCTTCTCCGGCGCCGCCAACGCACCTACGGCGCGAACCTGCTCATCGCTGCGGCGATGACGGTCATCCTCCTCGGCGCGCACGAAGGCCTGGTTCGCTTTTACCCGATCCTTGGATCCAAGGGTCTGGCCCAGGCGGTAGAGGCCCAGCGACAGCCCGGTGACATCGTCGCCATCGACGGCGAGCTCACATCGGGCTCCACGCTGCTCTTCTACGGGGAGCCACCGGTTTACCTGGTGAACGGTCGCATCAACGGGCCCTGGTTCGGCAGCCTCTGGCCCGACGCCCCACACATCTTTCTGGATGACGCGGCGCTGACCCGCGTCTGGTCGGGCCCGCAGCGAATTTTTCTGCTCACCTATCACCCCGACCAGCGCACACCCGAGCTGGCACGGCTAGGCCCCGTGCACACGCTGGCTGCAGAAGGCGGCAAGACCGTACTTACCAACCGGTAGCCACTCGACGAGTACGAAGCACTCTCGAACGATGAAGAGGCACAGCTGCGCGCTGAGTGCAGCCCAGCTAGGCCTGGTTCATCATTTCGTCGGGCAGCTCCACCACGCCACCTTCCTTCAACCGGTACACTTTGCCCCGATAGTAGAAGTTTTCTCCGAAGTAGCTGCTGATCCAGAGCACGCTGCCGAGCAGGTCACGCGCCGGATACATGAGCGTATGGACTTCCCATTCCGGGTCGCCCAGCACCAGAAGGATGCTTGCCCCCTGAACCAGCCGGTTCACCACCGTAAACAGCAGCCAGAGCGCACCCAGCCCGGCCTGGCCGCTCCACAGCCCCCATAACAGGCCCAGGAGCCCATACGGCGTGGCGAAGGTAAGCCCACTGCCAAGATGTCCCCACGGCCTCGATCGGCGGGTGCTTTGCATCCAGCGCAGCTGATTGCGGAAGCTGAGCCAAAAGGGTGAGTCCTGCACCATGAGACGAATCACGTGGGTCGCCAGGCGTACGCCTGCGCCCTGTGCCGCCAGACGGTTCCCCAGCACAAAGTCATCCGCGTAAAACTGCCCCAGTTCCCCAAAGCCGCCAACAGCCTGAAAGCTCTTGCGACGCACGGCCATGGTGGCGCCCAGCGCAAAGCGCGTGCCCTCAATCATGTCAGCCACCAGAACGCCGGAGGTCATCTCGACGCTTTTGCCGACTGCATCCAGACGCGATCCGAAACGGGCTCCCGGTTGCGCTGTTCCGAGATACACGCAGGAGGCCAGACCGAGGTTCGGATCGCGTAAGTTCTGCACCATGCGCTGCAGGTACACCGGCGTTACGCGCACATCCGCATCGCTGGTGACGTAGTCGTCGTACCTCGCCACGGAATCCAGCTTTGCAAGGGAGTAGACCTTGGCGTTGTGAAAGCGCGGCATGGGTTCACCGCAGGTCAGATAACCCGCTCTTACGGCCGGGTAGCGTGCGCCCACACGCTGTGCGAGTTGCAAACCTTCGTCCGTCTCATGCCTCGCACAGAACAGCAGCTCGAACTCGGGGTAGTCCTGTTCGAAGAACGTCTCCAGATTGCGTTCCATCCCCGGCTCGGTACCGTGCAGCGGCTTCAACACGCTGATGGGTGGCAGAAAGTCAGCGGGTTCCCGCATCTCCCGCCGGCGCCGCCAACCGAATCGCGCTGCGGCCACGACGACCATACCGCAATACACCGTGGAGGTGACCGTACCCACCGTCGCCGCCCAAAACACCAACCGAGACATCTTGCTCATAGAAGGAATGCGCTGCCCGCCCGTGCCGCTCCGCACTCCCGACGTGGCTCGCCTAAGTCTAGACGAGGGAACATCTTTTTCCGTTTCTCGCTGCGGTGCTCCGTTCTCCCCAAGCGCTCACTTCTTCGTTCTACTTCTTCCAGCCGTACCCTCGCGGACCGGCATTACCACGGGCCGCCGGAGAGGCACAAGCCCCGGCTCCGCATGGCTCTGCGCCTGCTGCATGCGGGTTAACATTTCCGTCCGCACATACTCCACGAAGCCCTGCATTTGGCGGTTCATCTCTTCCATTCGCTCGCGCATCTGCAGCACAATGGCGATTCCCGCAATGTTCACGCCAAGATCCCGCGCCAGATTCAGGATGAACTCCAACCTTTCCAGGTCCTCATCCGTGTAGAGGCGCGTGTTGCCCTCCGATCGCGACGGCCGCAACAAGCCTTCGCGCTCGTACAGGCGCAGCGTCTGTGGATGAATGTCATACATTTCGGCAACCGCCGAAATCATGTATGCGCCTTTGGATCTTCGTTTTGTCGCCATGTTCTCGCGTTTGCGGGCCGCTGAAACGAGGATACTCTGCCACCGCCCTCACTGCACACACACCTGCATCCAAGCCACACATGGGTCGTTCCACCACATCTTCTCTCGCCATTGCCGCCGCCGCCTTTGGCGCAACAGCCGCTGTCGTCGCCGCCGCTCGTGCCCTCACCGCAACACCGCCACCGGAAGGCGCAGTCGTTCTGATCACGGGTGGATCCCGCGGCCTGGGCTTTGCCCTTGCTTCTCGGTTTGCGGAACGCCCGGTGAACCTGGTGCTTGCGGCCCGCAGCTTTGACGAGCTGCAGCAGGCGCAAGCGTCGCTGCTGGCGAAGCACCCCCATCTTCGACCGGAGAACTTTTACCTTGTCTCCGCCGATCTCTCCAAAGCGGAAGACTGCCGCCGCATGGTAAACGACACCTTTGCCCGCTTCGGCCGCATCGACCTGCTGGTGAACAACGCAGGGATCATCGAGGTCGGACCCATCGAAGCGCTGACGGCTGATCTGTTCGAGGAGACCATGCGGGTCAACTTCCTTGCCGCCATGCAAACGACCTGGGCTGCCCTGCCGCGGTTGCTGACACAGACACCCGGGCCCGGCTGGCCGTACCGCGCCGCAGTGGTCAATGTTTCGTCGATCGGGGGCAAGTTCGCCGTGCCTCATCTGCTTCCGTACAGCGCCGCCAAGTTTGCTTTGACGGGCTTCTCTCAGGGCTTGTATGCAGAGGTGAAGGGAAAGGGCGTCCACGTCCTCACCGTCTGCCCAGGCCTGATGCGCACCGGGGGTGAGGAACACGCCCATTTTCACGGGAACAAAGACGCCGAGGCCGCCTGGTTCAAGACTGCGGCCAAAACGCCAGGGGTGGCAACCACCCCGGAGCATGCTGCGAACAAGATCGCGACCTCCCTGGCTCAAGGCCGGCTGGAAATCACCATCACGCCCCAGGCATGGCTGGGCGCCAAGTTCGCCGGCCTGTTCCCGGAGACACTGCAGGTGATCAACCAGCTAGCAAACGAGTACGTGTTGCCAAGACCGTAGAACTTAGCTGGAATCGGTTTCGCCACTTAAAGTTCGGCCAGCATCTCAGCGCGCGGATCGTCTGGGTTCAGCTTCTGCAACTCCCGCAGGATCTCCTTGGATCGCTCATCCTGAACCCTGGGTACGACGATCCGAATCTCGACAATTTGGTCGCCTCGCTGCCCGTCGCGAGCTGCCACTGTGGCGCCCTTTTCCCGCATCCGGAGCTTTTGTCCGGTCTGCGTTCCCGGCGGAATCTTCAACTGAGCCCTTCCCCCGTGCGAACCCTCGCCGTCGATGGTTGGCACGTCGATTCGCCCACCGAGCGCCGCCTCCATCGCCGTCACTGGAACCGTGACGTGGATGTCGTCACCCTGACGCTTGAACAGCTTGTGCTGACCGACCTTGATGATGAGGTAAAGGTCTCCCGCAGTTGCGCCCTCGGTCCCCGCATTGCCCCTGCCACCCAGCCGAATGCGTTGTCCGTCGCGCGTTCCTGGCTTGATGCGGAACTCTAGGGGCTCACGCCGTGTAATCACCCCTGCGCCATCGCAGGTCGGACAGGCGTTCTGGACCTTGCCGGAGCCTCCGCAGCGCGGACACTGGATGTTGAACTTCATCCGTCCGCCCATCTGCGTTACCTGGCCCGTGCCGTGGCACTCCGGGCATTCCATGCTGCCGCCCTGCACGCCCCGTCCCTTGCAGGTAGTGCATTGCTCCTGCCGCTGGATCTCGAGTCGTGTCACACCGCCACGAATGGCGGTCCAGAAGTCGATCTCGACCTGGTATTCGAGGTCGGTTCCGGGCTGTGGACCGCGGGCCTGCCGACCGCCGTTGAACATACCGCTGAAGATGTCACGAAAGCCGGAGCCGAATCCGCCAGCGCCCTCTGTTTGCGCACGCCCCCCGCCAGCAGGTCCACCCGTGAAGTTCGAGAAATCGAAGCCACCGAAGTCGAAAGGCACGCCCTGGCCACGACCGCTTCCCGGCTGCGCTCCGCCGGCAAAGCCACCCGGGCCACCGCCGCCGCGCGCATAGGCCTCCGCCGCTGCGGGATCGATCGAATCCGAGTAAAAACCCAGCTGGTCGTAGACCTTTCGTTTCTTCTCGTCGCTGAGAACGTCGTTCGCTTCGGAAATTTCCTTGAACTTCTCCTCAGCCTTTTTGTCGTTCGGGTTCACATCTGGGTGGTACTTGCGCGCCAGCTTCCGGAAAGCCTTGCGTATCTCATCGGACGTGGCAGTCTTTTTGATGCCAAGGGAGCCGTAGTAATCCTTTTGCTGTGGTTGTGCCATAGTTTCTCTGCAAGCGCTTGGCTCACATTCTCAACTTTAGATGATAGGACACTCAACTTGTCTCACCAAGTTACGTTCAACTTCGAGGGCTTGTCCCCTCAGCGAAGCACGCCTGCCTTTTTGGCCTTCAGCCTGGCTCGCGATGCGCGCAAACTGACACCTCCCTCGAAAGCCTCGGCATTCTGCGCTTCACTCGTGCCCTGACAGACAGGACACCAGTACAGCGTTCGTCCTGCGAGGTCCCGGTGCAGAATGGTCGTTCCGCACACGAAGCAAAGCTTGTTGTGGCGGCGATAAGTGTAGTGCTCCTCGCCTCGGGGTGCGGGGTTCTTCCTGCTGGGCCGGTCGAGCGGCTTGGTACAGACAATGCGCCGGTCTACCATGCCCGCCCTGAGCAGCGGGATCGAGTCTTTCCAGATCGCCCTCAGGACCTTGGGGGCCATCTCGACCCCGGGTGTGAACGGATTTACACCGTGACGAAACAGCAGCTCCGCCCTGTAGATGTTGCCCACACCTGAAAGCACCTCCTGGTCCATCAACAGTTCAGCGATCGGTTTCCTGCCCTTGACTACCGCGTCCACATACAACTTCGGATCATCATGGCCCCGAGGATCTTCGCCGAGCGGGTCAGGCCCGAGTCGCTCCAGCAATGCGTCCCACCTGGCCCGGTCATAGATGCTGCAGTCTGTTGGGCCTCGCAACTCGCACCATTCCACCTCCTCGGCTGGAAATGGCTGCGTTCCGTCATCTGCCTGGCAGCGCAGGTTGTGCGACTGTCCTTCGACGCGGCGCGCCGCACGCCCGGATCCGGCACGCTGCAGCACTGCGCGCAGCGCTCCTTTGGGCTCGGGCAACGAGCCACAGCCTTCGGTCCAGTCGCCGAAGCGGCCCAGGTGCACATGCAGCATCAGATCGTCGCTGAACTCATAGCCAAGGTGTTTGCCGACAGCATGCACCTGCTTCAACTTCTTGCCGTCTACCCGATGCGCGTCGTGGAAGCGGTGCCCCGGCCCGGGCAGTACGTTCAGACTTCTACCCGCAAACGCCGCGTTGTGACGCTCCGCCCATCGGTGTACCTCATTTCCTTCCGGCACCGATCTCCTCCGTACTGGTCACGTCAGCTCCCGCACTGTCCAGAATGCGAACAGGTTCCTCGGAACGTGGGCGCAGCCGTCGCACGCGCCGCTGCCCAAGTCCGACCTCCAACTCATAACGGTAATGGTCCTGAATTCTTTCCGGCGTCCAGAGCGCCCAGTGGTTCGTGTGCTTTTCGTGCATGCGCTTGATCTGAATCTCATCCATCCTCCGCATCAGCTTGCGAAGGTCGGAATAATGATCGCGGAAGGGGCTGTTCTCGCCCTCCACGATGGGCTGGAGGTCCACATACACCGGCTGCGCCCACTCGTAAAACGTGTGCCACACGTCATACACATCCAGGTGCCCCTTCTTCATGAGCAGGCCCAGATGATCGTAGAAATCGA
>CAXTGN010000058.1:0-1860 GCA_964243455.1 uncultured Acidobacteriaceae bacterium | reverse complement strand
CGGCGGATCGTCTACCGTCAGCGGCAGGAGTTCACAACCGTTCGTACGTGCCTCAGCGAGCCGACGACGGGCAGACAGGAAAGCCTCGCTCAGGAAAAACGCCAGCTGCTTTTCGAGATTGTCCACGGACCGGTATGCGCGCTCGTGCCTGAGCTGCCGACCGGCATACGCGATGGCTCCGCCGCTCGTCAGTACGAGAGCTGTGTTCGCGACCGCCTCAAGGGCTACCCAGTTCATCTTTGTCCCATCTGTGTCACCGAACCGTCAGATGCAAAAGGGCCGCGGTGGCAGTTTTTCCATCGCGGCCCAAGCTGCAAAGCCGTCAGTTCCAGATCGCGCTGGCCTTGATCTGCTCCACGTTGAAGCTTTGATCCGGCTCAGCCTTCTGCAGCTGGAGCGCAAACTGCTGCGCCTCTTCAAGCGAGGCGAACAATCCGGAGGTATACACCCTCCCGCCACGCGACCCCTCGCAGCGCCAAAGCATCTCCGCCGCGGCCGCTGTTCCGGCGCCTAGGTTGAAGGAGATCGACTGCGGCCATGCCTGATCGGTCCCCTGTTTTAGTTTCGACTTGTTCATCTCGCTACCCCCATTCCCGTGGCGGCGTAAGATTCGCCAGCCGAACTCTCTGTATTAGACCCAACGATGAAGCACTTGATGCTTTGTAGAAAGGGGAGAGGCCGCTTGGCCTCTCCCCTTGTTCATCTGCCCAATAACAGGTGGCAGAGTTACAGGTTTGCTGTTTTACCTCTCGGCGTCCACGTACTCGGCGTCGATCACGCCTTCGTCCTTAGCCTGAGTATCGGCAGTTCCCGCGCTGGCTGCAGCACCGTCCGTGGGTGGGACACCCGCACCGGAGTTGCTCTTGTACAGAGCCTCTGCCAGCTTGTGGCTCGCTGTTGTGAGCCGCTCACGCGCTGCGTTCAGCTCGGTTGCGCCTGGGTCACCGGTGAGGGTGGTCTTGGCATCGGAGAGAGCCGACTCGACATCGCCCTTATCCGCGGCCTGAACCTTGTCGCCGCCGTCCTTCAGCATCTTCTCGACGTTGTAGACCATGGAGTCGAGCCCGTTGCGTGCCTCGATCTTCTCCTTGGCTTCCTTGTCCTCCGCAGCGTGCGCCTCGGCCTCCTTGGCCATGCGCTCCACCTCTTCTTTGCTCAGACCGGAAGAGCTCGTGATCGTGATCTTCTGGTCCTTGCCCGTGGCGTTGTCCTTCGCCGTCACGTTCAGGATGCCGTTCGCGTCGATGTCGAAGGTGACCTCGATCTGCGGCGTGCCACGCTGTGCGGAAGGTATGCCGCCCAGCTTGAACTTGCCCAGCGTGCGGTTCTGGCTTGCCATCGGCCGCTCGCCCTGCAGAACGTGAATCTCGACCTCGGTCTGGTTGTCGGCCGCCGTAGAGAACGTCTCCGTCTTCTTCGTCGGGATGGTCGTGTTGCGCGGGATCATCGGTGTCGCGACCGAACCCATCGTTTCGATGGCCAGGGTCAACGGCGTCACGTCCAGCAGCAGCAAATCCTTCACGTCGCCCGAGAGCACACCGGCCTGCACCGCCGCACCGATCGCGACGACCTCGTCCGGGTTTACGCCCTTGTGCGGCTCCTTGCCGAACAGGTCCTTTACGAGCTGTTGAATCTTCGGCATGCGCGTCTGACCACCGACGAGAACGACCTCGTCGATTTTGCTCGCGTCGATCCCGGCATCCTTCATGGCCTGCTTGCAGGGACCAACGGACTTCTGCAGCAGATCGTCGACCAGGCTCTCGAGCTTGGCCCGGGAGAGCGTGCGGACGAGGTGCTTCGGACCGGAAGCATCGGCCGTGATGAACGGCAGGTTGATCTCCGTCTCCTGCGCGGTCGAAA
>CAXTGN010000057.1:15003-15839 GCA_964243455.1 uncultured Acidobacteriaceae bacterium | reverse complement strand
CGCACGTGGTCTTTGTCACAAACTCATTCGAAAACGCGGTGACGGTCATTGATGGCCGGACTAACGCCCCCAAGCAGGTCAACATTGGACGAAAGGATTCGATCTCAATCGATTCAAGGGAACATCGTGCCTACCTCCTGAGCTACGAGGATGCGGAGGTAGCGATCCTTGAGGAGGACACTCTGACTGTCAGGAGCGTTGCTATACCGCTCCATGCGTGGGCCATGGCAACCGGCATGAATAGCGATCGGATTTACATAACTATTCTTGGTGCGAATACATTGGAAATGCTTGACCCTGGGAAGGGGACATCCGCCAGCGTAGCCACTGGCCTTACACCGTGCGCTGTGGTGCTCGGAAACAAAGGGCTCGCCTACGTGGCAAATCGAGATGACGGGAGCGTTACTGTGATCGACACTGTCAAGCAAAAGCGAGTGACAACATTGCGGGTGGGGAAGAGCCCGGAGGCGTTACTGCTAGATCCGCTCAGGAACTGGATTTACGTCGTGAACACTCGGTCGAACTCGGTCTCAATCATTGATGGCGACACGAATACGGTTGTGGGCACTATTCCTGCGGGCAATAGGCCTTATGCTCTCGGTTTCGACCGTCTTCATGGGAACGTTTACACCGCGAATTACGGGGAAGTCCCATTCCATCGTCTGACCCTTCCCCCTCACACTGATCGTAATGTCGCCAATCAGTGATTCCGTGACGGGAGCCCTGACTGACCTCCGAAGGGCAACGGTGTCAGGCGAAACGACAGCTGTTTGTCTGCCGTCTGTCGGGGAGCCCCGTAAAAGGTGCTGTATAACACCCTCGGGCGAGGTTCGAAT
>CAXTGN010000057.1:897-14993 GCA_964243455.1 uncultured Acidobacteriaceae bacterium | reverse complement strand
GTGTTCTGCTCCTAGCGGACAAAGCGTGGGCCGTCGAAAGTGCTGCATATGAACCGATGGAAATAATCCAATCTGTTCCTGACAATCGCGTCTATGGATCTTAGAATCGGGCTGACCGCTTTGTCGACTCTCTCTCGACTTGTCCCGAGGTAAAGTGGTAGCGGATGGCAAGAGCGCTCCTGTTCCGAGGTGGGACGATCGGGGAGTTCCTGTCGACGCGTACGACTTGGCTCAAGCTCGGCACAATGACAGTGCTTGTAACGGACGGACACCTTCCATATTCCTACACTCCAGAGAGCCCAGGTTTTGAGGTTAGATCCAACGCCACATCGGCAACGACAAGAGATCTGGAGTTTTGTGGTCTTGGCCTCCCGCATACGGTCCAGAAAACCTGATGGACTGCAATTCTCAGAATTTCAAGCGGACTGATATCTTTGTCCGCATGGACTAGAGCAGAGGCTTCGAGCAAGAGAAAGGCAGAATGAGCACTTCCGCAAAAATCCGTGTTCTGTGCGTGGATGACCATCCGCTCGTGCGGGATGGTATTGCATTCGCACTACAGTTTCAGAACGACATCGAATTGGTCGGAGAAGCCACGAACGGCGATGAAGCCATTGCCGAGTTCGAACGGCTGCGTCCGGACGTTACATTGATGGACCTACGCATGCCGGGCCTGAACGGTTTAGAAGCAATCGAGGAAATCCGCAAGAACTATCCAAGAGCCAGGATCGTGGTTCTCACGACCTATACTGGCGACGTTCAGGCCGCACGTGCGTTGAAAAGCGGCGCCGTCGGTTACCTATTGAAGAGCATGCTCCGGACGGAACTCATTATTACGATCCGCGAGGTACACGCAGGCAGGAGACGGATACCTCCGGAAATTGCAGCGGGCCTCGCGGAACATCTCACAGTAAACGATCTTTCCACCCGAGAAATAGAAGTGCTTCGCTCTGTCGCTGCGGGAAACTCGAATAAGAGCGTAGCGGATAAGCTCTCAATTTCCGAGGACACGGTCAAAGGCCACATGAAAAGTATCATGGCAAAGCTTGGTGCCAACGACCGCACTCACGCCGTATTGATTGCGATGAAACGTGGCTTCCTCGAACCCTGATCCATCTGGCATGTTGTTTGACAACTCTGGGCACGAGAATTGATAAGAGGCCACGGCCTTGGGTGCGGACACATTCTGCGTCGAGAAGGCAGCTTCCGTACTACTGAATACGACAAGCACAACCCCAATAGATCTTATTGTGAGTCTCTTACATCGTTCTAAACCGCCTAGTACCATTGGAAGACGACCCTAAAAATGCCAGCGCCGTTCGATTTCCTCAAGAATCAACATTCTATAAACCAAGCGCGACCAACGTCGGAGTCCCGTCGCTCAATCCTTTGCAGTTGCGGCTTTGCTGCGCTCCCGAAGTTCAGCCTGCGAGCGCTCCAACTCTCCCGCAATGAGCTTTTCATCCGGTAGTACAGTTCGGTACTCCGCGGCAAGGACTTTGCTGAGAAAATTATCAAGCGCGTAATGGGCTTCTGCTATACCCTTTTCTGTGCAGAGAATAAGACCCACTGGAGGGTTTTCTCCGGCTTTCATCCAGCGTTCCCGAGCATAGTTGAGGTACAGGTGCATCTGGCCCGCATCGGCGTAGCCAAACTTGCCGACTTTCAGATCAATAATGAGTAGGCACCGCAAACGCCGATGGAAGAAAATGATATCAATCCTGAACCAGGTGTCATCCAGACGTAAGCGTCGCTGACGACCGAGAAAGGCAAAATCATCCCCGAGTTCCAGAAGGAAGTCCGCGAGATGTTGAATGAGGGCTTCTTCGAGCTCTGATTCGGAGTACTCATCCTTGAGGTTCAGAAATTCTAGGACGAATGGATCCTTGATCGCCTTTTCAGGTGTGATCGCGTCGCCGCTCTCCGGAGTCTCTGCCTTTTCAAGCATTGCTGCCCTAGTGCGCGAGAGCGCGATGCGTTCATAGAATTGACTCCCGATTTGACGGTCCAGTTGGCGAACCGACCAGCCTGCTCGTATCGCTTCCTCCTCGTAGAACGCTTCTTGGCTCCTGACGGCTAGGAGCCGGAGATAGGCAGACCAGGGCAGCGGAAACATGGCTGAAAGCCTAGGGACATTTTTGAAGGAGAGAAGAGCCAATTTCGCGGAGCGAGGCAGATGCTCCAGATTCTTTCAACGGTGTTGAAAGAATCTCTTTCTCGGGCCAGGCCTGGAAGAATGCCCGCATCCTCCAAAGGTTGAGCTTACCGAATCCGCGTCCGAACTGTTCGGTCAAATCCTCCGCCAGCCGTTCCACTAGACGCTCTCCGTAGTCGGCGCGAATTTCTCCCCTCATTTCCGATCGGAGGATGCGCCGCCCGATCTCCCAATAAGTGGCGGTCATGACGGCGTTGATGTTCCGTGCTGATTGCGCGCGCTGTCTTGAGCAGGTCTATGATGCCACTACGAACGTCTGCATAGTCTGCGTTAGGTCGGTCTAAATCTTATTTGGCCATTACAGTCCGAAGCTCATTCTAGTGGTTTCCTACGCTGAGTCGGGGAATCGCGGAAGGTGATGCGCTCCGATGAAACGATTGTGAGCTGCCCCGCCACGATGCAGCCCACAGCTCCGAAATTGGTGTCAACTTGGTGTCAAAGTGCGCCGATTGTGCCGGTTTTGCCGGTTCCGCCGACTTCTAACCAACTTGCCGTCAACAAGTTAACTTTTCTGCATTTCCATGGCATGGAAGAGGTCATCGGTTCGATCCCGATCAGGTCCACCAAATACATTCGGCCTGAATCAGCAACATAAGGTGTTCAAGGTGAATGCCTTAGCTGGCCCTCTGTTCACTAAGAAGAGGCCGCGGTCCTGATCGCCTGACGGTCCGAGCCTTGTTGGCTCGGCAAAGTACCTTCGTCGAAGGTCCACCAGGCGGTGCCACGTCATCCCAAGCCCGAAGGCGGCAGACACGGATCAGGGTTGAGGACTGGGGCCGCGGAAGTCTCGTTCTGAGGTGATCCTCCAAGCGTCGTCGATGCGTTTTAGGCGAAGTCTGGAGTGAGTTGACTCATGTTTGGGCCCTGTCGGCGTTGCAAGGGCTACGTCCTTGTTGAAGCTGACTTCGACCGAGCCGTCCGGCTGTGGCGAGGTCAGAAGATTGGAGAGACCGAACTGGGTAAAGGTCGATCCTCGGGCGTGAAACGCCAGAAGGTACTGCCGGACGTAGTCCTGGGTGACTCCGGAGCGAAGGAAGTAGCGATCGAGCTGCGGGGCGTAGCACGCTGCCTCGCGATTCGGGTCATTGGAGAGCATGGCCTGGGTCCATTGGCCAAGGACGGTGCTGATCTCCTGCGGGTTGGCAGCGGGCTGGCCACGCACGATCGGCGCCGGTGATCCGGCCTCGGGAGGAGTGGGCGCAAGGTCGTTTTGCGATGGCTGGGACGATCTGATCACGAACGGGGACCCAGGTGGAACCGTCCCGGGAGTGTCTTGATTCGGAGACCTCTGTTCCCGAACGTTCCCCCCGATCTCCGGCTGCTGCGGGACGGAGGTTGGTAGGGTCGATGTGTCCCGGCTTGGCTTTCCATTATGGCGCGGCGAAATGGCGAGATACACCTCGCGAACCTCTCGCGAGCCATCGGAGCGAATGCCTGCCAGGGTGTACAGGTGTGGTGTGGTCGGGATAACAACAAGCGATCCGTTGTTCTGCACTTTTCTACCGTCGAGTTCTAGCCGCTCGAAGCCGGAGGAGGTCCAATGAAGTTCCACGCGGGCTTTGCGTGGGGCGGGATTTGGCTCAGCGGTGAGGTCGAGGCTGGTAGGAACCGTTGGCCGTTTGAGGAACGCCGCGACGATTGCGCCGATCACCAACAGGAGGAGCACAAGGGTAAGAAGGCATCCACCGCAGCCGCTGCTTCGTTTGCGCGGCGCAGGGCGAACAACAGCAGGACCGGTTCCAGATGACGGTGTGGCTACGGGCGTGTAAGGAACCTGCGGAGGCGGTGGTGGTGGTGGGGACTGGATGGGCGGCGTCTGTGGTGGAGGCGGCGGTGCCGGGGGCGTTGCGGGTTGTGGTCGCGGCTGTGGTGGAACTCCGGGTGGAGGAGCCGTAAAGCGGGCCAGGCGTGGAGAGGATGAAATCGCCTGTGCCTGCTGGAAGAGGCCACGATTGTTCCCCGCGACTGCATTCTGTAGCAGCTTTAGGTAACTCAGGGCAGTACTGGCTGTATTGGGGTGCGTCCCGTGGGTTCCGTAAAGGTATTCGAGCGTCGCGCCGAGCACGGGATCAGCGACGCGCTGCAAGCGGGCCTGCCTGTTGCCTGCCGGGCCGGGGCCCTGTGCGAGCGTGAGAACCATACCCGCCGCAGCGCCGAGGTCGAGCTGCTGGAAGTGTTCTGGAGGAAGCGGGCTCTCGCGCAGAAGGTTGTCGAGGTACAGAGAATGGAGCAGGTCGAGGCTTGCACCCGCGTCGGAGTTCGTGATCAGGAGGTCCTGGGGCCGTAGATCGCCGTGAAAAAGCGGACCGGCCGCAGCGCCTGCCTGGTGGAGCTCCCGCAGGGCGGAAAGCAGGGCATCCAGGCGGAGGAGGCAGTCCGGTTCACGTGTCGTGCCCGGATGCGAAGGCGCAAAGAACGGTGTACCTGGCACCGGCTCGGCAACGGTGTAACACCGACCGTTGCGGGTATACGCAAAAAGGATCCGTTGTGAGCGTATGGGTGACGCCTGAAGCGATTTCGCGACCGTGATGAAGCGGCGTCGCTGTGCGGAGGCGTCCGACACGCTATCGGGCGCGTATTCGCGCAGGACGTAGGCGCGCCCGGTATTTGCGTCGATCGCGGTGGCCAGGTTGCTATGGCGGAGGCCATGGCGGGATCCCTCCGTCAGTCGCCAGGAAGGAGAAGGTAGACCGGCGCTGGTGAGCGTCGAGTCAGTCTGGCCGCAGTCGCAGACAGATGCGCCCGGGGCGAAGTCATGTTGGTCTCCAGAACAGCTCATCTCTTAAGGTGACGGTGGACCAGGGTGCCGCAGGTAAAGAGTCGATGTCTGCGCCTCAGCGGTGTAGGACGCGAAGACGGTGATGGGCACTTCGGTTTGGGGACCCGCGGCAAAGGTGTCCACGTCCAGATAGAACCGATGCCCGGCGCCCGGCGCGACAGTCTGGGGAAACGGCTGATCGGAAAGCAGGCTGATCCAGGGTGGGCCCACGTGGATGCGCTCCAGCGTAAGTGTGCCCATGGGCGAGTGATTTTCGACGCTCAGCTCGAGTGGGGGCGGGTAATCCTCTGTAGAAAGCTCGGCGGGTCGGAGGCTTACCGTGTAGCGGAGATAACTTGCGCCGCACCAGCAGCAGACAAGGTCCCCTTCGGCCAGTTCCCAAAATCCGCAGTGGGTGCAGTGCATGAAAAGCTCCTAGTGAAAGATGACGGGCCGGCGCCAGGGTTCAAAGCTGGCGAGCGCCGGAAAGCGCGGATCGGTCCAGTCCAGTCCGAGGTTCTGCGCCTGGAGAAAGGCAATGGGGTCGACCCCCGGCAGGCGGTCAGGATCAACCTCGGGCAGGAGATCGGGAGCGATCTGCTGAATCCGGTGGTAGACCTGGGTATAGCGTTTCGTGAGCAGCTGATAGTCGGGGCTGTCGCGCTCGACCTCAGGGTGGGCCAACTGTGCATGCAGGGCCCAGAAGTAGGATTTCAGCTGCGACGGTGCGAGTTCAGCCTCCCGAGAGAGCACCGCATCCCGTAGAACCTGGCGCAGTTCCCCATCGGCCATGAGCTGGGCAATGGCGTTACGGCGTTTGCCCAGCATTTGCACCGTGTTGAGCGGTTTTGCATAACGGTACTGGAATTCTGTCATGTCCGTGGCGCGATTGAGCTGCGGCTCCAGCACGCGAAGAGCGGGCGCGAGGTTCAGGATCAGAAGCGCTTCCTCAAGCAGGGCGGCTTCGCGGTCGCTGTAGGTGACAAGGTCATCGAAGCGGCCTTCCCACTTCTGTGAGAGGTGAAGCGGAATGCCCTGCACGGGACGCTTCGCCTGCCCCGGCTGGAGTTGCGCGTAAAAGTCTGTATACGCGTGATGGCACTCGTTCTGCACAAGCGCCAGCGAGGGCAACGGGAAAGCAAAGGTGGAGAAGTAAAGATAGACCTCATTCGGCTGGCCGGTGTCGAAGGCCTCGACGCGGCAACCGGCGAGGTCGCCGACCTGCTGCACGAACTCGCGGGTGGCAGGAGCGTCCAGGTCCGAGGCGCCGAGGTAGGCGAAGGTCGTGGATTCGATCTGTGTGGCGGCGAGTTTGGTATCGCGCCGCAGCATGGGACGAGCGGCGTTCACGAAGTTGTTGATGACCTGGCGGGCGGAGGCGGGATCCCGGAGGCTGGGGTGGTCGAGAACGCGAACCTGGCGAGGGTTGGCCAGCATGTCGTCGTAGAAACGCTTTTCGCAGAAATGCTGGACCTGCCGCGAGAACTCGGCCGTGGTTTGGCGCCGAAGCTCCGTGGCAAGGCCAAGCAGACCGCGGCCCAGGCCAAGATCGCGAAGGAGGTTGTCGTACTCCTTCCGGGCGTCCACGGCCGCGGGCTGATTGGAATCGGGATCGAGGCCGAGCTTGTAAAAGCGCGGCCAATCGCGATCGGGATCGTAAAGCTGCAGGAACAGGACGTGGTTCTCGGTGACCAGGCGCGTACGGTAGGTCTGCAGACGAGCTTCGGCCTCTCCGCGAATGGCGTCGGCCTTGTCAAGAAAGGTAAGGAGGGCGTCGCGGGTTTCAACCATCGTGCGAAGCAGTTCCTGGGCGACTTTGCGGCTTTCGACGGTCATGCTTTGCAGCAGGATGGCAAAGAGGTACTGCTCCTGGTTGTCGCGTACGCGGGCGAGCAGGGTCGACATGAGCGGCTCACGAACCGCAAGGGCACGGGCGGCAAAGCTCTTGACGGCGACGTTGAGCTCAGCCAATTGCTCATCACGCCGCCGGCGATAGTGCGTGGCCTCGGCCTCAAGTTGCTGGCGCTCGGCCTCAAAGCGGCCGCTTTCGCCCTCGCGGGTCGGATCCACGAGCTCCCGGGTCCGGCGGATAAGCAGGTCGAAATACCCTTTGCGCAGCGCGGTGGCAAGGCCGCGCTCGGGGTTGTCCAGGATGCGGTCGCTGAGCAGAGACTCGAAGCGATCCTTCACCTCCTCTGCCACGGTGCCGGTGCGGGAGCGCAACCAGCGAGTGGCTGTGCCGAGGCGGTCGGCGTCGTCGAGCACCGTATCGTACTCGGCCCGGTTGAGGCGGTCGCGCAGAAGTGCAACATCTTCAGGGCCCTGGATGGAGTGGCCGTCGACGGCGGAGGCCACAGCGGCCGTGATCATGTTGCGCCAGTCAGGGCCGAAGCTGGAGAAGATGCCCTCCTGATCGATCTTGTTGGCGGCAAGGTCGCGAGGGACAGCCTCGCCATGGCGGGCGTCCTCCTTTTCACGACGGACATAGTCGAAGATCTCCGTGGCGAGTTGGGCCGCGCAGGCTCCACGCAGGGTGTCGAGTGGGACTGCGATCTTGGACATCCCGCATGAGGCATAGCGGCGGCCAAAGACCTGCTGAAACTGCACATTCCCGGTCTGTACATTGGCATCCGCGGCGCTCGAGAGCCCTTCGACGATATTGGAGTAGTCCGACCGCTTTGCATCGGAGAACGGTCCGGGCAGCAGGTCCAGAAACAGGGTCTCCGCGAGCATGCTGAAGAGGTCACCGCGATGCTCCTGGCTGATGGGCAAGTGCGCTTCGTTGGTGATTTCCAGCAGGAACGTGGCGCTGAAGGGCGGACCGACGATGCGGCGTTCGCGGTTGCGCTCCCAGCTGACGATGAAGTCGCTGTAAGGGTTTTGCTCCTTCGCCTCCTGGCTGTGGGCAGGGTTGATCCGCTTGGTGAAGTGATCAAGTTCCTTCAGCGCCGCATACGCGTTGGCGAAGGAGCGTTGAGCGATCTCACCCTGCGGGCCCGGGTTATACACATTGGGCATCAGCGCGTAAGCAAAGATGTCAGCCCCGTTGCCTGTGTGGGCCTTGATGTCACGAAGCAGAAAGGCTGTGTCCAGAAACGTGCCGCAACCGGTGCCGCCGGCCAGCGAGGTCACCAGGTAAACCGTAGGGGAAAAGCCACCGCCTGTGACGACCGAGGGCAGCCCGTGCTCGCGGAAGAACCGCTGGGTTTCCCCAATGGTTTCCATACGCGACAGCTCGCTCAGCTTGCGTTCGAGGGCCTCGCGTAAGGCAGCATATTTTGCGAAGAACGTCAGGCGGCCTACCGCCCGGACACCGCCAGCGCCGTCCCGGATTTCGCTGCCGTAACGCTGCACCTCGGGATAGAGCCACTCGTGTATGTGGGGCCACTGAGTGGGATTGGTGAAGATGTCATTGAGGTCTCGTCCGACGGAGCCTTGCAGCAGGCTGAACTTTTCGTGTTCCTCAAAAGCCACGCTGGCCAGGGCACTTGAGAGATCCTCGCCGCGGGCGCCGGTGGCACGGAGGTCGGTGTCGGCCCATAAGAACCGGCAGAACGGGACGTCATAGGTGCGAAAGCGCTCATACAGGCGCAGTCGCAGGCGCAGCAGCACCTCCTTACCCGTGCCACCGAGGCCGAGAAAAAAGACGGGGCGATACGCTTTGGGGCTGGTGCTGGCGGGGGAACTCATAGTGAAACTGTGCCCCTCCCGGGGCAGGAGCTACGTTGACTAGCGAAACAGCCTGTACACGACGATACCGAGGATGACCGACATGGTCATGATGGTGAGGGCGATCGGCAGCCCCACGATACGGCGCAGAATCAGCATCGTGCCGAGAACGAGAACCAGCAGAAGGATCAGCAGCCAGAGCCAGCTCCAGGCACTGATAAAAGCGATGCCCGTGAACATAAGGAGCAGGTAGCCAAGCATAAGGACGGCGGCATTGGAGCTCTCATCCACACCAAGTTCGCCGTGAATCAACTGCATGAAGAGCCATCGGCCGGCGACCCAGCTGATGCCCGCACCAACGACAAAGATGACGAGACGGACGCCGGTGCTGAGGTCTTCCGGCAGCAGCACGGCCTTGCCGCCAAAGGCTGCCCAAAGCGAAAGGACGAAGACGAGCACATTGGCGAGAAAGAAGACGCCGAAGATGGTGCTGAGCGTCAGGCGTACGTTCTTTTGAAGCGCTGCGTTGGCCATGGCCCAATCCTTGTGGAAAGCGTGAGGTGAGTTTAGCGTCGGCGCGGGGGATTCGTTGGGGTGGGTGTGGAGGCACGCTGTGGTGCCGTGGAGAAGGGCGGGTGAGGTGCCATTTGTGGGGCCCCGCTCTGAACGTTGCTTTGCGGCGCGCTCTGGGATGCCTGCATAAAGAAGAGATCGATGGGTTGCATACGATGGACAAGCCGGATGGGCTCGGTGCTGGTAAGGAGAATGCGAGGCTTGCCCGAGGCGAAGCGTGCAGGTGGAAGTGAAAGTAGATCAGTGCCGTCCACGCGAGCAACAGGCTGGCCATCGACAAGAACGCGGGCGTCCTGCAGCCGGGCGTTCAAGGGCTGGCCTTCAGGTGTCGCTGCGCGAACGGTCCACATCTGTGCACCTCGCCGCAAGATCCGACGTGCGAACAGGGCGAGCCCGATCAACAGGGCAAGGCCGAACGTGAAGAGGACGATCCAGAGCACAGCGGGCCAGGCCGGGTAGCGCACGCGGAAGAACAGCGGCGAGGTGACCTGTATCTCCGTGTCCCCGGCGTTGATCGAGGTAAGCAGGCGGTCCAGCGCGTAGACCTTGCCGGAAGCGCGAGCGTCGGCGACGGAGGTGGCGCTCCACTGATCAAGAAACGGCTGGCGCAGGCGAAAGTTATGCTGGGGAACGTCGATAGCAAACCGGAGGGGAAGCTCGGCTTCTTCTTCGGGGCGACCCCAGGCCGCCTGCCACCAGGCGGCGGGGGAGGACTTCAGGTTGATCTGTCCGAGATCCGCTGTCAGGTGGTAAACCTGTGCGGTTTCCCGCCCCGGTCCGAGATCCCTGATGCGGTCGGGCGTAATCGCGAGTTGGCGGCGGGTGGGCTCAAGGAGGCTTCCGGGGCCAAAGGATGGTTTCGCGTCAAGGATATGGAGAGAGGAGTCGACAATCTCGATGTGATCGAGACGGGAGCGAAACCGGACCTCCGCCTGTGCCTGGAGCGGTGTTCCAGTGGCGTAGACCTTGGGGCTACCGCGGCGCGTGAGCGGAGCAAGATCGTGTGAGGTGACCTCTACCGTGTCCTGATCAATCGGCTTCATCAGCAAGGGCTCGGTGCGCAGCACGCGGGAGCCATTGGTCACAAATCGACTTAGTGTGTTGCCGTAGTCTGGGCGAGCCGCTGGATTAAACAACAGCGCATACACAACAAGGCCGGGGTGCCCTGCCGAGGCCCGGACTGGGAAGACCGTCACGCGACGAACGGCTTCGCTGCGTAGCCTGGCATAGAAACGCTCCGTATTGCCAGCCTCACCGGTGTCTTCGATGTTGTCGGTCACAATCCAGCCGATGTCGATGTGCTTGTGCTGGCACTGATCGATCACCTTATCCAGAAAGGTGTATTGGCCGAACGGGATGCTCTCCATGGACTGAAGATTGCGTACGGGGAGCACGTCAGTCGAAAAGGCGTAGAGTTGCATCGCGTTCCGGGCATCTACGGACGCTTCAAGCGGCTGGGCGATGTCGCGGATGAGGCCATTTGCATAGTACGGGCGCATGCTGCCCGAGTCGTCCAGAAAGAGCGCCTGGCTTGCTTGTGGGGAGGTGTTCTGAGCAGCCGCAGGTGTCATTGAAAGCAGAGGGCAAGCTGGGAGGAGGAGGCCCAGCACGATCCGTCCGGATTTGCACCATGCCTTCAAGCACACCAAGAGAGAAACTCCGTTCGCAAGCCCCGATCTGACACTACGCAAATGGAGCATAGCGCGGTTCCCGTAGTCCAGAAACCCTCGCAGGCATGAATCTCGGCTCCGGGTGGCAGCTCCCAGGAGACAGGAATTTCGGCGCCATCGACATAAGCCTTCAGCCATTGCTTCAAACCGCGATAGTCCGCTTGACAGAAAAACAAGGCAAGACCGGCGTGGGCCCAGGCTGGAAACCGCGTAGCAATCTGCGCATCCTGTATGAGCGTGCGAAAGGCACCGCCTGTGCAGGCGAGCAGCCTGCCTGCAGCCGAAAGCAGGGGATAGCCGGCCGTGGCCTCACTCAGAGTCCCTTCGTCGACAAGGGCGATGGCCGTCGTCGACCAGCCCATAGGATTGCGTGTGAGCCGAAGGAGGGCGGGACGGCCAAATTGGCGAGCGGGCAGGAACAGTTCACCGGAACCGGCGATAGCGGGACTGCGACCTGGCGGCAGTCTCAGGCCGGTGTCGGCCGGAGCCGTCCATAGTTCGACCTTCTCAGGAAGGGCAAGAGGCGTTAGTTTGCCGCCTGTGTAGATCCAGAGAGCCGTGGAGGACCACACGACGAGATGACTTGCAGTGCCGTCCGCAAGGAGCACGGGACCGCACATGGCGGCGTCACCGTAAGCGAGCGAGAACCTCCGCGTCTCGCCCGTTCCCAGATCGAACTCACAGAAGCTGACCTGCCCTGAGTAGCGGCTCAGCAGGTAGGCCGATTCTCCGAGCGCGGCAACAAACTGGTACATGTCGCGAGCATTCACCAGGAAGCTTTCGCCGGGCAGAGGCTCAAAGTGACGGCGCTTTCTCGAGAACAGACCGCTAACCAACACGCGATCCCGCGTTGCGAGCACGACACAGGCTTCCCGCGCTGAGCCGCCGGCACTTTGTCTTATTTTGCCGGAGGAGTCCTGTAGGTGGCCAAGGCTGAAGGCGTGCGGCTGGGACTGAGCCCAAAAGCGATCGTGTATCTCCAGCTGTTCTCCGGTGCCGGCATAGGGGTTTAGACGGTATAGGTCGCCTTGCTCGCCCATAGCCCACAGATAGCCAGACGCGACCTGGGGTTGCGTGACGACCTGCTGCGGAATCGTGGTCCGGCGGGGATCGTTACCCAGTGCTTCGGGGTCGACCGGATCCGTCCGCCGCCAGATGACTTCAGCCTGACCGCACTGCCGGCAGAAGACGGCGAAGGCACGATTCCACGCGCCACACTGATCGCAGGCGCTGACCGGAAGACGGCAAAGCGTACAAAAACCAGTGGAGGTCCCGGTGTGCAGTGTTCCCGCACAGTGGGGTGAAGGACATGTCATGTGCACTCAGTCAAATAGATCGGAGATCCGTGGTGCAGGAAAATCCTGGTCTGGCGATGCTCTCACATCTCCTTGACACAGTCGGATTCGGAAGCGTTCCTCCGGTGCGCCGTCTGGCTGCCCTCGGCACAACCGATAATGGCCGTTCGGAGAGGTGTGTGCGACCGCATGTGACGCGCTTCCGTGCCAGCCGAACGGATGCGTTAAACTCTTGGTGTTTCGCCTACGATCCGGCCTCTGCCTCGTTGGCCGGCTCCTTCGCTGAACAGGGGGCACTTCTGAGGGCACATCCGGAAAACGGGGAATGCTCCCCACCGCGCCTCCACATTGCTTTGAATCCGCCGTATGTCGTTCATTCCTTTGAAGCTGCATTGAATGGCGCCGGAAGAGGCTTTCCGGCTGGATCCCCGATCCGGTCCACCAAACAACGTTTTCCTGACATTCAGAAGCCTGAAAGGCATCTGCTGCGTCTCCGATGCAGAGCTGTAGTCCCCGAGTCGTTTCATAAGAGGTTGTCTTGTGAACCTGAGTCTTTCGCCCCAGAGCCAAAGGATCCTGCATGTCGACTGAGTCCGAAGCACCAGATCAGGCAAGCGCTACCCGGAGTGGCAGCGGACCTTCCAGCGGTCGCGTAAGCCGTCGCTCGTTTCTTTCCAGCGTAGGCGCCGTCAGCGTGGCCGCCGCCGCATCGCCGACGCTGGGCGCCGCCCAGGCCACCTCGCCGGTGATCCCCAAGACTGTGTCTGCTGTGCCGGCCCCTTCCGCGGCAGTTCCGCTCACGCTCAAGGTCAACGGCAAGGAGCGCCAGCTCCACATCGAACCTCGGGTCGCGCTGCTGGATGCCTTGCGCGAGGACCTGGACCTGCCCGGCACCAAGAAGGGCTGCGACCATGGCCAGTGCGGTGCTTGTACGGTTCACGTCAACGGCCGGCGCGTGCTCTCCTGCATGAGCTTCGCGGTGATGCACGCGGGCGATGAGATCACCACCATCGAGGGCCTTGGCCAACCCGGGAATCTCCACCCTATGCAGGCCGCCTTTGTGGAGCACGACGCCTTCCAGTGCGGCTACTGCACCTCCGGCCAGATCATGTCTGCCGTTGCTCTGTTGAAGGAGCCGGTCGGGCCCACGGACGAGGACGTCAAGGGTCACATGTACGGCAATCTTTGCCGCTGCGGCGCCTATCCCAACATCGTCGCCGCTGTGCAAGCCGTGCGCCGCCAGCAGGCCTGATCCGGCTCACAGCCATCCTGATCTGCTAGTCCCAGCCGAAAGAGATCGTCATGGAAGACTTCAGCTTTATCCAAGCCATCACACCGCAGCAGGCCATCGCCGAGGGCACCAGGTCGCCCACGGCGCAGCTGAACGCCACGGTTCGTTTTGTCGCCGGCGGCACCAACCTCACGGATCTGATGAAGCTCAACGTGGAGCGGCCACGCGAGGTCGTCGACATCAACCGCCTCTCATTCGACAAAATCGAGGCGCTGCCGGGGGGTGGGCTACGCATCGGTGCGCTGGTCCGCAACACGGAGGTGGCGCAACACCCTGCGGTGCAGCGCGACTACGCCGTGCTCTCCGAGGCGATTCTTGCCGGGGCCTCCCCGCAGATTCGCAACATGGCGTCGACTGCGGGCAACCTGCTGCAACGCACGCGTTGCGTGTACTTCCGGGATACCGCCCATCGCTGCAACAAGCGCGCGCCGGGCTCTGGTTGCGATGCGCTGGACGGGCACAATCGCATGCTCGCCATCCTGGGTACAAGTGAGCACTGCATCGCAACCAACCCGTCCGATCAAAATGTCGCTCTGACGGCGCTGGAGGCGACGGTCCAGATTCAGGGGCCGAAGGGCGACCGGAGCGTCCCGATCACCGACTTTTACCTGCGGCCCGGCTCCAC
>CAXTGN010000057.1:0-887 GCA_964243455.1 uncultured Acidobacteriaceae bacterium | reverse complement strand
CACGCCGCACATTGAAACCGTGCTGCAACCCGGTGACGTGATCACCTCCGTGACCCTGCCGCCGGTCACTCCCGGCACAAAGTCGCTCTATCTGAAGCTGCGCGACCGAGCGGCCTACGAGTTTGCGCTGGCTTCTGCTGCTGTGGTGGTGCAGACAAGCCATGGCCAGATCCAGAAGGCACGGGTTGCTCTGGGGGGCGTCGGTACGGTGCCCTGGCGCTCGCATGAGGCCGAGCATGCGCTCGAGGGCAAGCCGGCGAGCCCCGAGCTCTTCCAGCGTGCGGCAGAGGCGGCATTGAAGGATGCGAAACCGCGTGAGGAGAACGGGTTCAAGGTGGAGCTTGCGAAGCGCTGCCTGACCCATGCGCTCGCCACCGTGACGGCTTAGCCAGACAGCAGATCTCTCCGCTGCAACGCGGAACGACAACCAAGTCTCACGCAAATCGGAAGTGTGCGTAGATCCAAGACCGGAGACCAGACCTATGCAGCAAAACGAGCAGGCGAAGACTCCCAAGCCACCCTCGGCCATCATCGGCGCGGCGCAGCCCCGTATCGACGGTCCGTTGAAGACCACAGGCTCCGCCCGGTACGCGTCGGATTACAACTTCCCCGGGCTGGTCTATGCGTATCCCGTCACCAGCACGATTGCCCATGGGCGGATCGTATATTTGGACTCGACCGGAGCCGAGCGCATGACCGGTGTCCGCCTGGTGCTGCACCACGGCAACGTCGGCCCGCTGTTCCGTGTCGCGGCGGGGGGCGAGAACTCCAATATCAGCGAAGATCGCCCACCGTTTGAGGATGAAAAAATCTATTACTGGGGGCAATATGTCGATCACCGCAATCACCTGCCGATCGGGATACGCCACCTGGGCCGCGATAGCGTA
>CAXTGN010000056.1:0-15981 GCA_964243455.1 uncultured Acidobacteriaceae bacterium | reverse complement strand
AGTCCGGGTCGATGGAGGGGCACTGCGCGGCGGGGGCGGTGAAGCGGCCGTTGGGGTGCGCGGCGGGCCTGCCGGATGCGGCTGTCCACTCTTCGCCACGCCAGTCCAGCATTGTCAGGCCCGGGTCGTTGGCCGTGGGCGGCTCGTCGGTCATGCCTTCCCACCACACGCCCTCCGGTAAGCCATCGCGCATCGTCAATGCGACGTTGGTGAAGATTGTGTTGCGGCTCAGCGTCGCCATGGCGTTCGGGTTGGTCCTGGCGCTGGTCCCCGGGGCCACGCCGAAGAAGCCGGTCTCGGGATTGATGGCGCGCAGCTCGGCCTCAGCATCGGGCTTGGGCTTATGTGCGAAGATCCACGCAATGTCGTCGCCAACGGTCCACACCTTCCAGCCTTCAAACCCGGCAGGGGGAATCAGCATGGCGAGGTTGGTTTTGCCGCACGCGGAGGGAAAGGCCGCGGCAAGATAGGTTTTTTCGCCCCTGGGATCCTCAAGACCCAGGATGAGCATGTGCTCGGCCATCCAGCCTTCATCGCGGGCGATGTTGCTGGCGATGCGAAGCGCAAAACACTTCTTGCCCAGCAGTGCATTGCCGCCGTAGCCAGAGCCGTAACTCCAGATTTCACGCGTTTCAGGGAAGTGCACGATGTACTTGGTCTCGTTGCACGGCCAGGGCACATCGCGCTCGCCGGGAGCCAGAGGCTTGCCGACAGAGTGCATGCACGGCACCACGCGCTGGATGTCCTTATCGATCTCGCGCAGCACCGGTTCGCCGATGCGCGCCATAATGCGCATATTCACGACGGCATAGGCGCTGTCGGTCAGCTGTACGCCGATCCGGCTCATCGGCGAGCCTACCGGGCCCATGGAAAAAGGCAGCACATACATGGTGCGACCGCGCATGGAGCCTTTGAAGAGCGCTTTCAGCTTGCGCCGCATGGTGAACGGGTCTTCCCAGTTGTTGGTGGGGCCGGCATCCTCTTTGCTTAGCGAGCAGATGAAGGTGCGGTCCTCGACGCGCGCTACGTCGTTAGGCGCCGATCGCGCATAGAAACAGCCAGGCCAGAGGTGTGGGTCAAGACGTGTAAAGGTCTCCGCGTCCACAAGCTCATCGCAGAGCTGCCGGTTTTCCTCGTGGGAGCCGTCCACCCAGTGAATGCAATCCGGCTGGCAGAGCTCGGCCATCTTTTCCACCCAGCGAATCAGGTGCCGGTTGGTGGTTTGGGGCTGGGAAGATTTGCGTTGTGTGCCCGGCCCCCCGGGGGTGGGAATGGTAGCGACAGACATCGTGAAGGCTGCCCTTTCTGTGCGGCGAGGCACTTCTAGCCTACGCCCGTCGAGGAGCTCCACCCCGGAGTTAACCCGCACAAAGGGCCATTGCCCCCATATCGGTCAGCGCTTACCGGCTTTGGGTATTCTTCACATGTTGAAGGAAAGAAGGAGTTCCCTTTGCGCGCTCCCTGGACAGCCGTACCTCTTCTGCTCGCCGTTTCCACCCTGTTCGCGCAGGAGCCGACCCCGACGGGGGTCACGATCCACGTCGATCTTGCCGGGAAACATGAGCCCTACCAGCCGGCCTATAACTGGTTCGGCTATGACGAGTCGAACTACACGACGGCGTCCCGCGGGCCGCCACTGCTGCGCGAACTGCCCGACCTGAGCCCCGTGCCCGTCTACATCCGTGCGCACCACCTGCTCACCTCAGGGGATGGCACGCCGGAACTGAAATGGTCCTCCACGGGCGTGTACCACGAGGATGCGCAGGGCAAGCCCGTTTACGATTTCACAATCCTTGACGGCATCTTCGACGCGTACAAGACGGCGGGCGTTCGTCCCATGGTCGAGCTTGGCTTCATGCCCAAGGACCTGGCGGCGGCGCTGCCGGCGCGCCACGAGCCGTACCAGGTTCACTTCCCTAAGAGCACCATCTCCGGCGCCTCCAACAACCCCCCCAAGGATTACGCGAAGTGGCGCGATCTGGTCCGCAGCGTCACAGCTCACCTGGTGCAGCGTTATGGCGCGGACACGGTACGCCAATGGCCCTTTGAGGTCTGGAACGAGCCGGATATCGACTACTGGCACACCACGCCGGAGGAGTACTGGCGCCTGTATGACTTCGCCGTCGCCGGTGTGCGTGCCGCGCTGCCCAGCGCGCTGGTAGGCGGACCGGCGTCCACCAGCCCTCGTAACGACCACGCCCGCAAATTCCTGGAAGACTTTCTCGCTCACGTGGAAACCGGGACCAGCGCCGCGACCGGCGGCCCCGTACCGATGGATTTTATCTCCTTCCACGTCAAGGGCCAGCCCACGATTGCCGGGGGCGAGGTCACGATGGGTTTACGCGAGGAACTCACCGACGCCGATCGTGGGTTTGCGGTCATCGCAAGCCACCCGAAGTTGCGGGGACTGCCCATCATCTTGAGTGAAGCCGATCCGGAGGGCTGTGCTGCCTGCTCCAGCAAGATGAATCCGGCCAACAATTACCGCAACGGCACGCTGTATCCGGCCTACACGGCGGCCGCGTACAAGGGCCTGCTCGACCTGGCTGCCAAGCACCAGGTCCACCTCTGGTCCATGCTCAGCTGGTCGTTTGAGTTTGAAGACCGGGACTATTTTGAGGGCTTTCGCGATCTTTCCACCAACGGCGTCGACAAACCGATCCTGAACCTCTTCCGGATGCTTGGCCTGATGCAGGGCATGCGTGTGCCGACGTCCAGCTCCGGTGCGCCGTCACTGGACGATTTGATTGCGGAAGGCGCACGCAACGCCGCTGACGTCGATGCCTTCGCTACGGCGGACACGCACTCCGCGTGGCTCCTGCTCTGGAACTACGCAGATCACGCGAACGCTTCGAAGGCAGCGATGATTGCTGCCGCGATTACGGGGCTGCCGGTGCAGGCGAAGCGCATCCTCGTCGCGCAGTACCGTATCGACGGTACCCACAGCAACGCTTACACGATGTGGCAAGGGAAGGGCAGCCCGCAACACCCGACCCCTGACCAGCTCGCCCGTTTGAAGGAGCACGACGGTCTGGAACTGGTCGGCTCGCCGCGCTGGCTGGAGCCAGACCAGGGGCAGGTTCAGATGCGGGTGAACCTGCCTCCCGAATCGGTCGCGCTCTTTGCAGTCAGCTGGTGAGGGGCGGCTTTACTTCTCTTCCGCCTTCGCGCGCGCATCGTTCCAATCCGTAAGGCCCACTACCGTGGCCTCCACGAACGCGTTCACATGAAAGATGGTGGCCGGCACCGTTCCTTCAAAGCCGAAGGTCTTGGGAATGCCGAGCGACAAGGCCGCGAACCCGCCATCCATCTGACCGTGCACGCTGAAGGGGATCAGCTTCTTGGTTCCCCATTTGTAGTCCGTAAACAAACTCTGGACCAGCACAAGGGCCGATGTGCTCGCGGCAGCAACGGCGGCGCGGCGATTGCTTTTCCAGCACACCGCGGCCATTGTGGCAAAGAAGGCGGCGTGGCAGTAATCGATGATCCCGTGTGTTTCGGGGCTGATAACCTTGGGCAGCTTAGCTTCAAGCTGGTGTAGCGCGAGAGTTCCTAAAGCCATGGTGCGACATCCTGAGAAGCAGTTTTGGGCCGTGCAGCGTACGCCCTTCTAGCTTCGGATGCCGTCTGCCTGTCCTGAGTTCACGGAGACGTCAGCGACGGAACCTGGCAATCAGGAACAGCAGAAGGGAAAGCAGGATGCTTAACAGCAGGCTGGTTCCCAGCGGTGCGAAGACTTGAACGCTCTTTCCACGGTAGGAGAGGTCACCGGGTAACCTCCCCAGCGGCAGGCCCAACCGCCCCAGGCCCATGACCAAAAGGCCGGCGAGCACCAAAAGCAACCCAAATCCAACCAGCATGCGACCCATAGCCATGAGATGCGGAGCGTAGCTGGATGAAGTGCCCGGTTGGAAGCCACCAAGAGTTGGAAGCCACCAAAAGAAAAGAGAGACGCCGAAGCGTCTCTCTTGCGGTACAGACTGCTGGTTATGCCTGCCGGCGGCGACGGAAGAACATGCCCGCCATGCCCGTCAGACCCGAACCCAGGAGGAGCAGCGAGCTCGGCTCCGGAGTGACGGCGAGGTTGCCGGAGTAATCGAGGCCAGTGGCATTCAAGAACAGCTGGTCCACGCCGAAGGTCAGCGTGTTGAGGCCGTCCGTGAAGCCGCCAAACGAGACCGTGTCCGTCGTTGTGCAGGTAGGCAGACCGTTGACGCAATGAGCCGCCCCCATGAAGCTGGAAGGGGGAACAACAACCTTACCGTTGAGCATGATGGACGTGGTATCGTCCGCCAACACGGTGAGAGTCAGTTCTTCGTTGGACGTTGCGGTGAAGCTGGTGGTGTAGGTGTAGGTGCTATTCGGCTCGATGTGACCGCCACCGGGATAGTCCTTGGGATTGATGCCCACCCAGCTGGAGCTTCCAACCGGACCGGCCCAGATGCCACCCGTAGGGATGTCATACGTGGGGCCACCGGCGTAGGTTGTGGCCGAGTTCAAAATGCCCGTTGGCGTGGAGGCAGTGGAGCCGTAGCTTGCAATGTTGTCGGCCATCGCGGCGCCGGCAGAAACCGTCAGCAACGCGGAAGCAAGGAGAGTGGATAGTAGTTTCATGAGGACCTCAAGGGAAGCGGTTGGGCTAATTGGTATTGCTCTGGAAGAGTGTCGCAAGAGAAGACAGTGCTGCAACCAGAAAGTGGTAACTAAGTGCAGCTATTAAGTAATTGCCCACTTGTGACTTAGTGTGGTAGTGGCTGGACTCGTGATGCGACAAATTTACACGTTCTGCATCTATTTGCGTAGAGGTTGTAGAAAAGATGCCAAGGCTGAAAGCAACGATCGCTCTGCTTTTCCTAGCGACCGCATCCGTGCCCGCGTCCCTTGCGGCGCAAAACACGAACGGAGCCGTACCGGGATCCTTAAACTTCGTCCAGGGTCAGGCCAACATCGATGGCCGGCCTCTCGACACAAAGAACTTTCAAATGACCCAGCCACGTCAGCTGCGTGCGGGTGAAACCTTGGCGACGGCGAATGGGTCGGCGGACATTCTTCTTGCGCCTGGCGCCCTGCTGCGCATCGGCGAGGACTCCACCGTGCGCATGGTGGCGACAGACGCAAACCGCACCGAGGTGCGAGTGGAACAGGGCCGCGCCAACGTCAGCGTCAATGTGGTGCGGCATGATCACCTGCTGCTTGTGGACACACAGAACGGCCAAACCCAGCTGCTATCGCGAGGTCTGTACACGTTCAACACCGCGACGAACACCATGCGTGTGTTCAACGGCGAAGCGTACGTCTTCCCCGGCTCCGATACCTCATCCGCAGTGAAGCCGGTCACGGTAAAGGAGAGCCACGAGATCATTCTGGGTGGCGATCGCGCCAAACCGGAGAAGTTTGACCGCGAGATGGCGGATGGCGACCTGCTTCCATGGGTCGGGCCAACGGAGACCCGGGCCGCACTGGCCGACAGTTCGCTGCAACGCACCGGCGTGGTGTATGGGGACGGCGGCGGCTACGGGGAAGCAAGCTACTACCCCGGCGCCTATGGGTTCTATGGCGGCGATCCCTACTATGGCATCGGTTCTCCCTACGGCTGGGGACCCTATGGCTTTTACGGCTACCCATTCTTCGGGGTTGGCTTCGGCTTCTGGGGCGGGGGCTTTTACCGTGGAGGCGTTTACGGCGGGTATCCCCCTATCAAGGGACCGGGCCGGTTTGGGGCGGCGCAGGGCGGCTATGCCGGCCGGACTGTCGCCAGGGGAGGCGTAAGCAGCGGCTTTGCGGCCGGCCACAGCTCCGGAGGTGGATTTCACGGCGGCGGCGGCGGTGGTGGGCATCGCTGAATCGCTTTTGTAGACATACTTGCATGGGCGCCCGATCACTTCGGCGCCCATTCTTTTTGCCAGGATGAAAGGGTTTGAACAGTACCGGGGCAGGGCTGCGCCAGTTCCCCATCCAAGCCCATGTGAGTACAAAGCAGGTTGCAATCAGCGAACCCAACCAAGCGCAGCGCAAAGACCAGACCTACGCGCAGTTTGCACAAGAACTCGAATCCGATATGAGCGTTCCGGAGGCGGTGCGCGCCCTGGCCCGTGACAAGCGCGTTGCTGTTCGGCGTTCTGGCGCACCCGATCCAAAGGGCAAATGCATCGTGTACTGGATGCAGCGTGCGCAGCGAGGGCTGGATAATCAGGCACTCGACAAAGCCGTCGAGCTCGGCAACGCCCTCCAGCTGCCGGTGGTCGCGTATTTTGCAGGCATCAGCAACTTCCCGCACGCCAATCTGCGCCATTACGCCTTTCTGAATGAGGGTCTGATCGACATTGCGGCGGATTGCGACGAACGCGGTGTGGGCTTCGTTATGCGCCGGGCGCCGAATGAAGATCACCTGCGCTTCTTCGCCGACGTGCAGGCGGCGCTGGTGATTGGCGACGAAAACCCGATGCGGGTGCCCGAGAGCTGGCGCGAGCACGTCGCCGAAGAACTGCCGGTTCCCTTCTGGACCGTGGACGCGGACGTGATCGTGCCATCCAAACTGCTGGAGAAGGCGCAGTACTCCGGGGCCGTAGCGCGTCCACGCATCCGCAGGCTGCTGCCCGAGTTCACAAAGCCCTACACGAACCCCAAGGCCAACAAGCCCTGGAGCCCGCCGAAGGGGCTGCAGGCCGACAATGTCCGTGAGGACATCACGCGTGACTGGAAGAACTTCGATCGCAGCGTGAAGCCGGTAGAGGCATGGAAGGGCGGCCGCAAGGAGGCCTGGCGAAGACTCGAGCTCTTTGTTGGGGAAAAGCTCGAAAAGTATGCGGATAACCGCAAGCATCCGGAGCGCGACGCAACCAGCCGGCTCTCACCCTACCTTCACTTCGGGCATATCGGGCCGCTCACAATTGCGAACGCCCTCCATGCCGCGATAGCAAAGGACCCAAAGCTCGCCCCGGCGGGGGAAAGTTACTTCGATGAGGTCATTACGTGGCGCGAGCTCAGCGTGAACTTCTGCAGGTACCAGCCGGACTACGACAACGTAGGCTGCGTCGACAACTGGGCTCGCGAGACGATTGCCAAGCACGACAAGGACAAGCGGGAGGTGCTCTATACGCGTGATCAACTCGAACAGGCGGAGACCTACGACGATTTGTGGAACGCCGCGCCGACCCAGATGGTCCACCATGGCTGGATGCCCAACTACCTGCGCATGTACTGGGGCAAAAAGATTGTGGAGTGGACGCCCGATGCGCCGACCGCGATGGAGTGGATGATCTACCTGAACGACAAGTACTTCCTGGACGGGCGCGACCCGAATGGCTACGCATCGATTGCCTGGGCGGTGCTGGGCAAGTTCGACCGCCCGTGGCAGGAACGCGCGATCTTTGGGAAACGTCGCTACATGAGTGGTGCAAGTGCAGCGAAGAAGTTCGATGCCAAGGCGTACATCCGCGACGCCGGGCAGCTGCCAAAGTAGCGGCCAGGCATCTGACGATCTATGAAGCCGATCTCCGTAGCAAACAGGGCAGTTCCCCAGCTGAAATGTACGGGAGTGGCCTATTGCCGGGATCCTGAACCAGGTCTACCGGGTGATAAGGTTCTCCCTCGCACGCGTCCATGGGCGGCACCGTGTGATCGGCAGCCATCGCCGTTGTCTTTAGCGCCGATCTACCAGCCTGCCCGGATCGGGAACGTTCAGCCATTCTGCGCGGCACGCCCGATCCTGTGAGGCCTTCAAAACGAATGCTCCCGCAGCGTGGGGCAGATCGGTCGCTGAAGCATCCCATGATCTATGGGCAGTGCCACGATCGAGCGTGCCGAGGTTCTCGAACTTTCGCCTGATGCGAAGGACGCCTTGCTCCGCGAGGTTGACCCCGAGCCTCTGCCACAGGCAACCGCGCCGGCTGAAAGCAAGCTCTGGCGCCCGCGTCGTGTTTTCATCACACCAGCCGCTTACGAGATGCCGCACGGCCGCAACATGCTCGAGCGCGCGGAGAGCTTCGGGGCGCAGGTCATTCGGCTCAAGAGCAACCAGTTGCGTGGCCTTACCGACAGCGTGCCGAAGGATGCTCCCCCGGACGACAAGGCGGCACAGCGTGCCTACGCCCAGGCCAAGACATCGCTGGCGATTGTTACCTCGCCGCCTTCGGCGCGCAAGCTGCAGCCTATCCCGCCCTCGGCTGACTGGCAGTTCCATCTGGCACAGGGCTGCCCCGCCCATTGTCAATACTGCTACCTTGCCGGATCGTTAAGCGGTCCGCCGGTGACGCGTGTTTACGCGAATTTGCCCGAGATCCTGGAGAATTTGCGTGGCTACCTGGGCACCGGCAAGATCACCTCGGCGTCTCGCGAACGGGCGCACGAGGGCACCACGTTTGAGGCGTCCTGCTATACCGACCCACTCGGGATCGAGCACCTGACCGGGGCCCTCGCGGAGTCCATCCGCTTCTTCGGCCAGTGGGAAGCACCCGTGCAGCTGCGTTGGACCACCAAGTTCGACGGTGTGGGTTCACTTTTAAAGCTGTCACATAACGGCCGTACCCGGGTTCGCTTCAGCGTCAACGCCGAAGGCGTTTCCCGTGGCTTCGAGGGCGGAACCGCTTCTGTTCGACAACGCTTGCAGGCCCTGCGCCGCATGGCCCACGCCGGATACCCGGTCGGCCTCACCATTGCGCCCATCATGCCGCTGGAAGGCTGGCCGCAGCAGTATGGCGACCTCTTAAGGAACGTGTCCGAGGTGTTACGCGGCGCTCCCGATGTGGATCTCACCGTGGAACTGATTACCCATCGCTTCACGCCCGGATCCAAGGATGTGCTGCTGAACTGGTATCCCAAAACGACGCTGGATCTCGACGAAGCCAACCGCACCCAGAAACGGACGAAGTTCGGCGGCTTCAAGTACGTTTACCCCAAAAACCCGATGCGCGAGATGCGCAGCTGGTTTGAGACTGCCCTCGCGGAAACGCTCCCGTTCGCCCGTATCCTCTACTGGACATGACGTTGACGGATGGTTCAGACGACTCCTCAGCCGTCTGAACCTTTGGTCATGCGGGAACTACTTGCGAGACGAACTTTTTGCTGGGGATTTCTTTGCGGCCTTCTTCGGCGCAGGCTTCTCTTCGTCCTCCCCGCTGTCGTCCTCTTCACCCTCATCTTCGTCCTCGGCGAGGGCATCGCGATTGACTTGTTCCGCAACCTCCGTCAGCTTCTGATCGGTGTCTTTCTCCTCCTGCAGGGTCTGCGCCAGGAGTTGTTGAATCTCGTCCTGGCCCATCGCCTTCGCCAGAGCGACTACGGTACCGTACGCGGCGATCTCGTAGTGCTCGACACGCTGCAGGCCACCGATAAGAGCAGCATCCAGAATGGGTCCGACCTCGATCTCTTCGACATCCTCGGCAGCTTCCTCGAGAAGACCCTTCATCGCCTCACAGGTCTTGCCGCCAGCACGCTTTTCAAGTATTTCGAAGATGCGATCGAGTCGCTCTACCTGCTGCTTGGTTTGATCCAGATGCTGCTGCAGCGCCCCTTTGAGCTCCTGCGATTCCACGGCCTTGTTCAATCGGGGATAGGCGCGGACGGCCTGCTTTTCAGCGGAGTAGATGTCTTTCAGTTCGTTCAGGAATAGATCGTTTGCGGATTTGATAGCCATACTGTCCTTTGCTTGATTAGTGGTGCAGGCAACATCAATTCGCATTGGAACTGAAACCAGGCGGGACACTCACGGCGGCACGTCATGGTCTGTTGGCAGGGCACGATAATGTTGACCGGGCTTGCAACGTCTCCACGGCGACGACGAGATGGTCATGGGCGTCTTCACACCCAAATCTTTGGATGTCGAAGCCATGACTGCTGTTGTGTACGTCCCATCTGTGCGGGATGGGAGGACGTGAGAAGCCTTGGCTACGCTGGGGAAGATTCAGGACCTGATGGAGACCCGTCCGCGTTCTGGGCGAGGCGGCGAATATCAGCAGCCAGAGCGAGCTCGGACATGTGCCCTCGATTGCTCAGCAGCGTCGTGGCGACCGCCTCAACCACCGCGGGATGGAGAAGAATCTGTTCAGGCCCATGGGGACTCGGGAAGATCCAATCCTCGACCACCGCGCCTCGCGTCTTCTCCATGAGGCAGCAGAATCCAAGAACACGGGCGCAGATCGAAGTGCGCCGTTCGTCGCCTGCATATTGGTCCCACATTGCCAGAAAGCAGCGATACAGGGCACTTCGCAGGAGGGTTGACCGTTGTGCCTCATCGAGAGGGACCGTGGCAAGCGTAAGGAAGGTTCGCTCGCCTTCCTTCCGGTCTTGATCCCATGTTTCGGTCTTCTCTTCGAGCGAAGAACCGAGCAGGCGGTTCGCTGAACTGACAAACAGCGTCATCGCGAAAGCGATCTCGTCGGAAGCGACAGCCTCAAACATCCGGAGTTCTACCTCGAGGCCCGATCCGCCCATACCAGTCTCGGTTGTCTCTCATTCCTGCGCAAGAGGTGTCGTGAAAGCTCCTACGTATCCTTCCATCCACCCGCCATTTACGGACAGACCTGCCGTGGAGTCATAAAGGGGCGCAGCTCCGGCGCATCTGGATTGGCCGCCCGCAAGGTATCCAGCAAGGCGGCTGCCTGCGATCTCTCCCCGGCCCGGCATTCGAGCTTGAGCAGGTCAGCTCCCGCCAGCGTCTGGCTTGGGTCTGCGCGCACTAAGCGATCGAGCAGCCGCACGGCTTCACCGAGATCCCCGGCGCTGGCATCGAGCACCGCGCGATTGACCAAGGCTGAAGCGTTATACGGATCCTGCCGCAGCGCGATCGCATACTCGTGCCGGGCACCCGCGTCATCGCGCCCTACCTGCTCCAGCCATCCCACATTGACGTGGACGGTCACGTCGTCCGCACCGGCCGCCTCGGCCTTTCTAAGAAGTTCCAAGGCACGCGTAGCCGCTTGCCGATCCCCCTTCTGAGCCCGTTGGGCATACGCCAGCCCGAGCTCTCGGTCACCAACGGAGACACGGCCCACGGGCACCAGCGCCTCCCCGTCCACCCATCGCCTGGAGCCCTCCCCTTCGTGCGCCGGCACACGTTCGATGTCGTGATCCGTTACCTGCTCGTGCGAAATGTCGACCGTCTTACGGGAGGGCATGTGGCATGTGGCGCAGTCGGGCTGCTCCGGATGATGCGCCGTGGCCAGTTCGGGGGAGGTATGGCACCCCAGGCACTTGCTGCGATAGAACGTCACGCGTTCCGCGGCGCTTGGTTCGCTGTGCGGATCATGACAGTTCGTGCAGGTCAGCCGGTCTCCACTGGCCCTTTTGCACGCGCTCTTGAGCAGGGCTTCGTATTGGCTGCTCGCGCGCTGGCCTCCGCCCGCCTGGCTTGCCCGGACAAAGTACACCGCAAAGCTGGATAGGTTGTCCCCAGGCTGAAACTGCGCCAGGGATCGTCCTGGCCGATAGACCACGGCGTCGCCCTCCAGATGGCACTGGATGCATGCGCTGTCCCGGGCTTCCACAGCCATCTTCGCCGGATTGAGGATGGGCCCATGCCCACCGGCCGCCAGGTGTGCCGCTGGATTGCCGTGACACGCGCTGCAACCGACACCGCCCTGGCGAAAGGGTGCCTCCGGGAAACGATTGTGCGCTTCCGCAAGCGGCGACCCCACCTCGGTCGCATGGCAATGCAGGCAGTTCGCGTCCACGGGCAAGGGTGCGGGCATGGTGCCTGCTCCTTCAAACGCCGGTGCCATATCCAGGCCTGAGTGGCGCCGGTACCAGTTGATGGGCAGCTCAAACCACTCGCCCGCCTGCTGATACAGGTAGGTCCGTGCATGCCGTCCTGAGCCCACAAAGTACAACAGTTCGCGTTCACCTTCGAGCGCACCGGGAACGCCCGAAGCTGGGCGAGAGAAGCTCATCCAGGCACGGCCACCGCGGGTGAAGATGCGGTACTGAACGCCCGACGACTCATGGGTAAACGCCCCGGGAAGCAAGCCGTCTCTAGCCGCGCCGGAACCCGCTCCCATGGGTGTCCGCCGGTAACTCGCGTAGATTGACGCGTGGCACCGGGCGCAGACGGCATCGGGATTTCCCAGCGTGGTTGGCTCCTGCCGGTTCCCATCCGCCGCGCGCACCACTCGCGAAGTTCCAGGTTGCATCGGCCCTGCCCAGCGAAAAAGCAGGCTCAGCCAGAGGACGCCCGAAACGGCAAAAAAGTACGCTCTTCTGCGAGGGAGCGACCCGCTCGTCTTTCGATTGCGCAGGAGATGTTTGCCGTTCCCCGCCACAGATGCCACCACCCCTATCAGCTACTTCGGCACAGACAGTTTGGATTCATCCGCCGCCTGAATTTTCTCTGTCAGTGCAAGCTCACGGCTTGCCTCAGCCTGACGCCCTTCGGCCCGGTATGCCTGGGCCAGGAGGTTGTGCGTCATGAAGTTCGCGGGATCCATCGTTTCGGCCTTTTCCAGAAAGGTCGCCGCGCCAACGGGTTGTCCCTGCTTCAGCAGGGTCTTTCCCAGCAGGATGTACGGTCCCGTGGCATTGGGCTCCAGCAACACGGCCTGCTGCAGCACACGTTCAGCTTCCGTGTAGTTGCCGGCACGGGTGTAGGCATCACCCATGCGCTCATACGCGACGCCGCCCAACGGATTGGCTTCGCGCTCATGCCCGAACTCCGCAATGGCTTCGTCCAGATGATTTTGTCCCAAAGCCAGTTCGCCCAGCAGCACATGCGCCCCGGGCAATCCCGGCTGCAGGGCCAAAGCCTTTCTGGTGTACTGCTCAGCGATCGGTTTGAACTCGCGCCGAAGCAGCATGCGCGCCGTTACCAGGTACGCTGCCGCAGATTCCGCCGGAAAGCCATACTGCGCGGCAAACGCCTTCCGTGCATCGTCGTAGCGCAGGGTGTCCATGTAACACAGCGCGAGCACGTACGTAGGATCCGCCTTGCTCTGTGCGCCGATTGCGTGATTGCTTTCAAGGAATGGCAGAGCGTCCTTTGGACGGCCGAGTTTAAACAGTGTGAGCCCGCGCATCTGAGCGGCCGCCTGATCATGGGAATCGACCGTGAGCGCCCGCGCATAAGCCGCATCGGCATCCTGCAATCGGTTCAGGTTGTACAGCGCGTCTCCCTCTGCCAGATCGAGTCCGCGCAGGCCAGGGGAACTCGCCCTCAAAATCTCGGCCTGCCGTACGGCCTGCTCGGCGTGTCCGTTCACCATAAGCTTGCGAACGGCAGCGACAGGGTTCGCGCCGCCATCGATCCCCGCGGGACCCGCTGTCTGGGCAGGGATTGTGGTCGTCCACAACAAACAGCCAAGCCAAAGAACCTTGATCACCTGCAACCCGGTCATACGTGATGTTCCCACTGTTTAGCTTCCCACTGACCTCGTACGAAAAGAAATGGGAGAAGAGCCGAAGCCCTTCTCCCTGAGGAGAGTCGTTCCAGCTGCCATTCGGCTAGAACTGCACGCGGCCGGAGAACTGCAGCTGTCTGGGGTTTGCGGAGGAACCTGGGTATGGTCCGGATGATATCTGGCCACCCTGATCGATGTTGGCCACCGGTGTACCCCAGTTGATGTGGTTGAAAGCGTTGAATCCGTCAGCCCGCAATTGCAGGGTCACACGCTCGCGAATCGGGAAATTTTTCTGAATGGAGAGGTCCGTGTTGAAGAAGTGCGGACCGAACGCGCTATTGCGTCCCGTATTGCCGATCTGATCCAGTGCAGGTGCAGTGAAACCGCCAGTCCCTAGAGGAATGGGCTGGTAGAAGTACAGGCTGTTTCCTGGAATGCCGCTAACGCTCTTGTGGAAGTTGTACGAGTTTCCGTTTACGTAGCAAGGGGCATCGCTAGGCACCCAGGAGGTGTACGTGGAGGCGCACAGGCTGAACGGAAGACCGCTGGAGTACGTGACCGTCGGATTGATCTCGATCCCTCCCACGATCTGGTTCACCACACCGTTCACGTGGCTAAGAAATTGCTTGTTTCTTCCGAAGGGCAGCTGGAACAATCCGTAACCAATAACTGCTTGTGGGCGAAGATCGCCGGCTCGCCCGTACACAGCCTGATGGCTCCAGGTGGAATAGCTGGTACCTTCTGCCTGTGCTTCCTGCCAGGAGTAGTTCACGTTGAAGGAGTAGCCGTGTGCCAGGGTCTTGGAGAGGGAGACCTGCAGGGCGTTGTAGTGAGTGTCCAAGTTGTCGCCGAAGTAGGTCACGCTCTGGTTCCAACCGCAACCGCCATTAGGAGCGTTCACGCCGCCTGCAGCGGCGTAGTTCGGGTCTGAGCAAGCGGGCAGCTTTCCGCCAAAGTAGCGTTGCAGAAGCACCTGATTCGCGGTACCACCGTCAGCTGCTACGCCGGTGTAGCCCCCGGCTGCAGACGACGCTGACGCATTCGGGTCATAGTGTAGGGAATTTCCCGTGACGCTGTATGAAGAAGGAAGATTGATGGCCGCTTCGTTCGGGTTTACCCTGTTGCCGGAAACGTCACCGAAGGTGTGTGTTCCCTTGTTTCCAACATAGGCGACGGTAAGTGACAAGGTATTCGTGAGCGATTGTTGCAGGCTTAAATTCCAGGCATCAAGTGTCGGCAAACGCAGGGTGGTTGGCCTTGCCCTCGCGGTCTCGATGTTTCCCGGATTTGGTAGCAAACCGGTACCCGGAACGGTGGGGAACGTGGCCGCGGGCGCGCCAGCGGCAAGGTTGAAGGCGTAGTTCGTGTCTGTTGCCGTATCGCCGCCGGCAGCGGTAACCGCCTGATTTTCGAGGACAGGAAGGTTCTGGCTGGCCGCATGGCCATATATGGACCCAAACACGCCGATATCAAAGCTGCGGCCATATCCGGACCGGATGACCGTCGTTGGCGTCACCTGGTAGGCAATCCCCACGCGCGGCGCATAGGTATTGTTCGGACGCTGCTGGTTCATGTCGGAGCGGATATTGCCATAGCCCGCCACTTGCAAGTATCCCGTGTCCAAATTCAACAGGGAACCAAGACCCTTGCCGTTCACTGATTCCGGGAAGTACACCTCGTAACGGAGGCCGTAATTAACCGTCAGCTTCGGCGTCGCGCGCCATGTGTCCTGCACATAGAAGTAGTCCCGCTTTTGGAATTCCTTGGCGTTTGTAGAGGTGCTGACATAGCGCTGTAACTGGGTTACGTCGCCGAGAACGAAGGTCGCGAATCCAAGGCCTGAGGTGGCGTTTCCTCCTGAAGTCGGACCTGTACCGAAGTTCAGGAGGCCTGCACGATTGTTATCGCTGGGAACTCGGAGGTTACGGGCATAGCGCAGGTCCGCCCCGAACTTCACTTCATGATTTCCGATCTGCCGTGTCCAGTTGTTCGCGAGTTGGTACTGGTCTTCGTGCTGCGACAATGGGCAATTGCAACGGTTGATGTTCAAGCCTGAACCGTATTGTGGGCCGCCTGCCGTAGGATCGTTTGGGGCACCATAGCTACCAACCTCAGCGATGATGAAGCCGGGTGCGCCGCTTGTGAAGCTGCTGCCTGTATTCAGGCCGGGGATGCCAAGAGTGCTTGCAAAGTTCGAAGCCTGGTCATATTTTGCGGTGCTGATGTTGTAGCGCAGATATCCAAGGCGGATATCCGTCACGAGCTTGGGACTGAGAGCGATGTCGACGCCCGCCGCGGTGCTATCGTTTGCGCCCTGGGAGGAGCCCCCGTAACCACCGAGACCAAAGCCTGCGCCGCCCGCCTCACCAAAGAGGGTGTTGCCACTCAGGATGTCGGTGAAGCGGCTGAAGCGCCCGAAGGCGTGCGTCGAGGAGCTAACGGTGTAGTCAACACGCGCGTCCCACTGGTCGCCATTGAAGCCGCCTGTTCCGCTGCCTGCGTAATTGTTTTTCAGGCCTCCCAGGGCGCCCGCGGTGTTGGGCGCGTAGGGCTGCAGAAGCTTCAGCAAGGCTAGCGCTGGGGCCGAAAGTTGTGGTGTCGGGATGACGTTGTTCGCGTAGGGCGTCGTTGAGTTGGGCTGATAAATGAGTGGAGT
>CAXTGN010000055.1:11200-16003 GCA_964243455.1 uncultured Acidobacteriaceae bacterium | reverse complement strand
ACGGTGTCCTCCGCGAGCTTGTCCTCGGCAGGACCATGACACCTGAACAGCACCACGCGCTTGTGACCGAGGTGCGCAAGACGAAGCACGAGGTCGCAACCAACGTCCTGAAGCAGTACCAGCCAGCAGCAGCGGAGGAGGAATAACGATGGCAACGCAATGGGGCAGACGAGAGACGGTGGTCTGGCAGCCACACCTGCCGGTCTACACCTACATGGCGATCAGCACGGCGTTCCTGTGCGCTCTGCTCTTCCTCTGGGAGAGCTACGCATTCCAGCATCTGGAGATCGAGAAGGCCTACACCACCGAGTACCTTCGTGCCAGCCTCGGCGCGCAGTTCAACCAGCATGGCAAGTACAGGGTGCTGATGCTGGGAGGGGGCAAGCGCCCTGCGCGCCTGGCGCTGCCTGCCGACTTCGTGGACGGCACCACGCTTCTGCCGAATGGCAGCTCTGTGCCCGTCATGCTCTCACCGGAAGTACGTGCCCAGGGCTTCGAGTATTTCCAGCGCGCACCGGCCAAGAGCTACAGCGACGCTTCCATGTGTCGCTGGTTGCGCGGCGCCATCTTCGACGGCAAGAGCCTGGTCGGAGCTTATGCGTGGCCGCTCGGCGAAAGCCTGCTTGTGCTGGTCGTTGGCCTGGTCCTCGCCGCACCGCGGGACCTCCGCCGCCTCAAGGAACTCAAGTATGGTCGGCGGCTCAAGGGGCCGGTCATGCTCGAACCCAGGGCATTCAATCGCACGGTGAAGGGCGACGGCATCGGCATCCAGACCGCCGACGCAAAGACGATCCTTCGCATCCCCAGGACCAATGAGCCGCAGCATATCGAGATCATCGGGGACACCGGTACCGGGAAGTCCACCCTGATTACCCAGCTGCTCCAGCAGATCAAACAGCGCGGCGAGTCGGCCATCATCTACGACCCGGCCTGCGAATTCGTAAAGCGCTTCTATGACCCGAAGACCGACACGATTCTGAACCCGCTGGACGCTCGCTGCCCGTACTGGGGACCGTCTGAGGAATTGCGCCGTAAAGCGGAAGCTAAGGCCATCGCCGCGTCCCTCTACCAGCCGACCTCGGACAAGAAGGGCGAGTTCTTCACGGAGACGCCGCAGAAGATCTTCGCTCACCTTCTGACCTTCGGGCCGACGCCGCAGCAGCTCGTGGGGTGGATGTCGGACCCGAAGGAGATCGACAAGCGCGTCGCCGGTACCGAGCTTGCTTCCATCATCGAACCTGGAGCGCAGCAGCAGCGCGCCGGCGTGCTTGCCTCTCTTGGTCTCATCGCTGACAGCCTTCGCATGTTGCCGACCAAGGCTCAGGCCAACGGCAAGACGTGGAGCGCTACGGAATGGGCGGAGAAGCGCGAGGGATGGATCTTCATCACGTCCAAGGCTACGGAACGTGAGGCGCTCCGGCCATTGCACTCCCTCTGGATCGATCTGCTTGTACTCCGGCTCCTGAACGCGCCGACCGCGGCGCAACGGCCGGTATGGTTTGTGCTGGACGAGCTCGCCAGCCTGCAGCGTTTACCGCAACTGCATACCGCCATCACAGAAAATCGGAAATCCGCGAACCCGCTGATCCTCGGGTTCCAGGGAAAGGCGCAGCTGGAAACGATCTACGGCCATGTGGCCGAGGTGATGCTCTCACAACCCGCCACGAAAATCTTTCTACGGACGACGGAGCCCAAGGCCGCGAAGTGGGTCGCCGAGGCGATCGGCGATGTAGAGATCGAACGCATGCGCGAGACGCATGTGCACGGCACCCGGGAAGGGAAGAGCTTCACCATCGACCGGCAGACCGAACCGCTGGTCATGCACTCGGAGATCGCCGGGCTGCCTGACAAGCATGCCTTCCTGAAGCTCGGAAACAATGTCGCCCGCTTCAATTTCGCCTATACCGAGATGGCGTCCATCGCCCCGGACTTCGAAGCTCGGGCCGTCGAGGACGATGAGCTGACCTTCGACCCCTTAACGCTCACTCCGCGCAAGCCAGAGCCCACGCCGCCGCAGGAAACAAACGTTCTAGCCAATGTTCCTTTCAGGGTCGATCCAGAAGACGCCCCCATCCATTCGGTTCAGGCTTCCACGGATCAAGTACCCGTCAAGGAGACGCAAGCTGCAGCCGGGCGCACCACAAAGCCAGCTCGGCCGCACGCTAAAGGAAAGAAGAAGTCGGGTAAGAGTAAGGAGGCTGCCGGCAAGCCTGAAACCGTGCTCCCTGGCGAGCAGGAGGAACCAGAGGCGGAAGCAGAACTGTTCACCGGTTCGGCCGTGGCAGAGTCTCAACAGCTTCCGGACGCGGCCGAGACGGCCCCCCCTGAGCTAACAGTGCAGTCAAAGCCCACGCTCCCACCCAGCCTCTTTGTGCCGCTCCAACCTGACACTGGCCATGCGGAGATTTAGCCGACTATGCTCACCATCTCCAAAGCATTGAACGCAGGGCAGGCGCAGACCTATCACTCCAGGGAGTTCACTTCGCCAGAGCAGAACTACTGGCAGAAGGGGAACATCTCTCTCGGAGAGTGGCAGGGCCAGCTCGCCGATTCCTTCCGTCTTTCGGGTGCAGTCGACGCCGTGCATTTCGCCCGACTCGCCGAAGGCCAGCATCCGATCACCGGCGCGCAGTTGGTCCGCCATCGCGCCGTCGCCGGATATATGACCGAGGACGGAAGAGCGGTGAAGCCCGTTGAGCACCGCGCCGGTTGGGACGCTACCTTTTCAGCGCCGAAGTCAGTCTCGCTCACCGCTCTGGTCGGTGGAGATGACCGCGTGAGGGAAGCGCATCGTGACGCTGTGACCGTTGCGCTCTCCGAACTGGAGAGGTACACGCAAGCGCGGATCGGCGGTAATAATGCTGCTGAGAGTACGGGCAAGTTCGTTGCCGCCAAGTTCGAACACGACACCGCCCGCCCCGTCGATGGCTACGCCGCGCCGCAGCTCCACACCCACGCTGTCGTCTTCAATCTCACCGAACGCGGGAACGGGCAAACACGTGCGCTACAAGAGCGCGGCATGTTCGACACCCAACAATTTGCCACCGCGGTCTACCAGTCGGAGCTCACCTTCCGGCTTCGGAACCTTGGCTACGAGATTGAGGCCGGGCGCAGTGGCGCCCCAGAAATCAAGGGCTACACCGCCGAGTACCTGGAGGCGTCCAGTCCGCGCTCCCAGCAGATCCGCGAGTACCTAGAGAAGACAGGCTTCCAGGGTCCAGAGGCGGCTCAGATCGCAGCGCATAGTACACGCGACGGCAAGGAAATTCACTCTACTGCCGAGGTGATCGCCGCTCACTACAAGGTCGCCGCCGCTCACGGCGATCAGGCGTCCAGGATCGTCGCTGAGGCCAAGGAGCGTGAACACGCGCAACCAATAGAACACGTTCCCGATGCCCTCGCCAAAGCCCAGCAGGCCGTTACCTACGCCAAAGAGCGCGGCTTCGAGCGGGAGGCTGTCTCGGATGAACGCCTACTCATGCGCGACGCGCTCCGCCGCGGCATGGGCGACATAACCTACCCAGCCATACGGAGGAACTTCGACCGGCGCGTCGACGCCGGCGAGTTCCGGACGGTCGACGCTTCCAAGCACGCAACCGGTCGCCAGTTCACCACACCCGAGACGATGGCCATGGAGCGAGCCGCGGTTCGGAGTCTCCGCCTCGGCCAGGACACCACCGAACCAATCATGCAGACCGATGCGGCCGTCCAGCTGGCACTCTCGCGCCCGCAGCTGAACGATGGACAACGTAAAGCTATCGAGGACATCCTGACGTCGCGCGATCGCGTTCAGGGAATGCAGGGGCTCGCCGGCACGGGCAAGACCACGACGCTCTCCGCGATCCGAGAGGGAGCTGAGAAAAGCGGCTACGCCGTTGAGGGTTTCGCTCCCACCTCCAAGGCTGCCAACCAGCTGCGTGAGGCCGGCATCTCGGCCGACACGCTGCAGGGTTTCCTTGCGCGCGGGAGTTCTGGACCAGCCGATCCTGCCAGCCGCCATCTCTATCTGCTCGATGAGTCCAGCCTCGCCAGCACTCGGCAGATGCGCGACTTCTTGGATAAGATCGGCCCCGGAGACCGCGTCCTCGTCATCGGAGACACCCGCCAGCATCAGGGAGTGGACGCCGGTAAACCCTTCGAGCAAATGCAGGATGCCGGCATGCGCACGGCCCGACTAGACAAAATTGTGCGCCAGCAGGACCCAGCTCTCCTCGCTGCTGTCGAGAAGTTCTCCAGGAACGAGACGGCGACAGGGATTTCCATGCTGGAGAAACAGGGACGGGTTCAGCAGATCGAGGACCGCGGCGAGCGCATCCAGGTTATCGCCAGAAATTACGCAGCCAGGCCTGAGAACACGATCATCGTGTCGCCCGACAACGCCAGCCGCCGCGAGATCAATCGGGCTGTCCGAGTGGAGCTCCAAGGGCGGGGTATCGTCTCTATGGACAGCCAGTTCCTTCCCACCCTGATACCACGCTCCGAGCTCACCGGCGCCGATCGCCAGTGGGCAGCGAAATATCACGCCGGCGACGTGCTCCACTACACGGCCGGCAGCAAGGACCTCGATCTCAAGCGCGGCAGCTATGTCAACGTGACAGCCGTCGATGCTGAGGCGAACCGGATCACCGTTCGCCGTGAAGATGGCAAGGAAGTTTCCTACGACCCGAAGCGTCTCCAAGGGGTCAGTGCATACCAGGAGATCGGCCGGGACTTCTCCAAGGGTGACCGGATCCAGTTCACGGCCCCCTCGCGCGACCTGGGCGTAGCCAACCGTGACCTGGCCACCATCCAGCAGATCGACGG
>CAXTGN010000055.1:0-11100 GCA_964243455.1 uncultured Acidobacteriaceae bacterium | reverse complement strand
GAATACGGCACGGTGCAGAGCTACCAGCACAGCACCACCCATCGCCATATCCACATCGACGGGCCGAGCGGACAATTTTACGATCAGGACAAGAACCCAATTACCCAGCAGGCCGCGCTCGATCGCGCTGTGGGACAAGGCAAGCATCACGCCCCTGAACCGGTTCGTGCCCAGGAGGCCGCCCAGCAACAGCGGGTCGCTCAGAGCATTGGTTTCGGCCTCTAATTCACCCCGAAACCTCCGTTCAGAAGCCAATCACCATGGGGCGGCTATCCGTTTGGACCGCCCAACTTCTCGCTGGTTTCTTGCTCCCTCGCGGCGCTCGCCTCATTCATAAATTGCTAGCTAGCGACACTGAGATTCAGCCAAGCCCAGAACGTCGTCACGATGAGCATGCCTTCGCGGCGGCCGGAGAGAAGCCTCGCTCTAATGTGGCAATGTCGACCTGCCGCTGCGTCAGGGCTATGTCGAACGCCAGGTACACCGGCTCACGCTCAGCAAGTGCCAATGCATGGTCGAGCCATCGGGCCTGATGATCAGAAAATTCTGAAAGCTCCGGCAGTGCACACGTGAACTTCACGAAATGCGCGCCATAACCGCGAATGTGTCGTAGTTGGAAAACCAACTGTCTGGCTAACGGGTGATGGTGAACGCATCCCTGAAGTCTTCTGAAGCCACCCAGTTGAGTGTTCTTCGAAGTTGGCGCGATGTAGCTTGGCCTAGGACTGTTTCCAATCGCCTATGGATCTCCAGCCATAGTTCGGCGCCCGCTCTCACCTTTGCTTCACCAGAGGACGTGAGGTATGCCCGTTGTATTCCCCGGTTGGCCGAATCTCTCTCAAAGGTAAGTAGTTCTTCACGAAGAAGAGGTCCCAAAGCTCTCCTGAGCTCCGTGAGCTTCATAGCCATCTTCTCTGCAAACTTCTCACGGGTTGGGTGGTTGAGCCTAGTGACTTCGCCGAGGAGCTCCAACTGCTCAGCCGTTAGCCCGCAAGGAGCAACTGCCTCGTCATAAAGTCGGTTCAATCGTCTACTGGCTCTTCTCATTGCACCAGCGGTGCAGATAGAGTCGCGCTCGATTGCGGGCAGCTCTGTCATAAGGCCCCAGGGTCAACTCAAGTGAATACGCCTGTAAAGCTCCAGCGGTGAATCATTTTACGAACGCCCGTTGACATCCGTTTACGTACACGTCAAGCAAGTCAACCTGCCTCAAATTAACACTTTTATGCAGCTGACCTTCTATTGTGCATTGCAGGAACTCTGCCGTAAACGACGTATTTCCCTCATAAACAGTCAGGCCGGAAGGGCACTTGAGGTGGAGCTGCCGTTAAATTGCAAGAATCATCTGTGAAAAGTGAGGAAGGGCTCAGCTACGTGCCTTTCGTCGTAAACTTTGTGGCGGCTCTCCATAAAGGCGCAAGAAGGCGCGTCTCATCCGTTCGGGATCGGAGAAGCCGACGGCGGCAGCGATGCTCTCCACTGCTTCCGCATCGTTCTTTATGCGCTCTCGTGCGACCTCTGCCCGCAGGCGTTCAACCGCCTTTGCTGGGGTCTCCCCAGTCTCTGCTTTGAAAGCCCGCCCGAACTGACGAGGACTCAAGCAGGCGACCTCGGCCAATTTTTCAACGGACAGCGATTCTGTAAGGTGTTCGCGAGCGTAGCTCAATGCCGACTTGATCCGATCCGATTCAGCGGCGATCTCAGACATGGTAGAAAATTGCGACTGGCCCCCAGGCCTTCGGTAGTACACGACTAGCTCTTGTGCTACCGCTACCGCGACCGGAGCACCGCAATCCTCCTCGATCAGCGCGAGGGCTAAATCGATGCCGGATGATATGCCTGCGGAAGTCCAAATATGGCCGTCTCGGATGAAGATCGAATCGCTGTCGACATGAACCGCAGGGTATTCGCGTTGCAAGTCGGCCGACATTCGCCAATGAGTGGTGGCTCGCCGCCCATCGAGTAGCCCGCACTGAGCAAGCACAAACGCTCCGGTACATACGCTCGCGACTCGTCGCACGTTCGCCGATTTACGCTGAACTGCGGCGACGTCCGATAGCTTCATCACCCATCGGCTTCCTCCCACAATGATGAGCGTGTCATAGGAGCGCCTACCTAATTCAGATGTCTCCAAATCGAGACCGAGACTACTGGCGATCGGGCCTCCCTGCACAGAAACCACATGCACTTGGTACTGGAGGTCCCCGCTGAATCGTCCCGCCATTTCGAAAGCGCACATAGGGCCAGAAAAGTCCAGCAACTGATAACCGGGATAGACGAGAAAACCGATCTTTTTGATCATGGCGTTTTGTGAGGGAACTACGTCCTTTACGCCATACTACCACCCAGCTACTGTGGTTATTGGTGGAAGAGGTGCGCAGCGTGAAGGAATCGGTCAAGTTCGTATTTCCTGTGTATCCAGGCGTGACACAGCTAGATTTCACGGGGCCGCACCAGTTCTTCTCGCGACTTTCTGGCTCCGAGCTGACGGTCGCTTCACTCGGAGGGACGCCAGTGTCGGCGAACGGTCTCCAATTTAGTGAACTGACTGACCTCGCGACGATAGACAGTTGCAATGTGCTTTGTGTCCCGGGCGGCGTTGGGTGCGTCGAAATGATGGAGGATCTGGAGTACCTGCGGCACATTCAGAGACTCGCGAACTCGGCTCGATATATTACTTCCGTCTGTACCGGCTCTCTCCTACTTGGAGCCGCAGGGCTGCTTCAAGGCCGAAGGGCCGCATGCCACTGGGCCTGGCGAGATCTACTGCCAATTTTCGGGGCTATCGCCGACCCGTCTCGCGTGGTCCGTGACGGCAACATCATTACAGGCGGTGGAATAACTGCAGGAATGGACTTCGCTCTGACCCTCATTGGCGAGTTAGCCGGTGAGGACGTGGCAGAGGATATTCAGCTGTCGCTAGAGTATGCTCCGGATCCCCCTTTCGACGCTGGTAGGCCTGACACTGCGCCCGCCGCACTCCTTAGCAAAACAGCAGCTCGACTTCGCGAGCACATGCCAGCCTACCGAATAGTCGCCGCGCGAGCCGCCGCTCTATGTCACCCCACGTTGTTGCCAGCATGATTTGTGAGGAACATCTGATGCAATCCAAATCTTCAACCTCTCGGCGCAAGTTTATGCAGCTTGCCTCAACCGCTGCAGCGCTCCCGATTTTCTCAACCAGACTGTTCGCCAGGTCGGGCGTAATCACTCAACCAGCACGAAAAGGAGCAAGCGCCATGCGTTTAGCCGGTATCGAAGTCGTCGATTCACCACTCGTCAAGGATTCCATTGATCTTGCGCAAACTCTAAACTCGCCATACCTCTTCAATCACGTCATGCGCTCCTGGCTGATCGCCACGATCATCGCCTCGAAAGCCGAGGTGAAGCCCAACCCGGAGGTGCTTGCCGTAGCCGTGCTCCTTCACGACCTCGGACTTAGCAAGAAGTACGAAGCCGCGAACCGCTTCGAAGTGGACGGGGCCAACGCGGCTCGTAGCTTTCTGCAGGGAAGAGGTATTAGTGCTCAAGATCAGCAACTCGTCTGGGACGCCATCGCGCTGCACACAACGGCCTCGATTGCCTCGCACAAACAGCCCGAAGTCGCAATATGCGCCGCCGGGATCGGCTGCGACATCGTAGGCTTCGGCCTGGACAAGATCCCAGCTCAACAGATAGCCGCGATCACCGCGGCGTATCCGAGACTCGCGATCAAGGAAGAATTCAAGAACGATATGTGCGCGATCGTTCGGTCCAAGCCGCAGACCACCTACGACAACTTCGTTCGCGACTTCGGCGAACGCTATGTCGCCGATTATAAGGCTCCTTCGGCCGCTGACAGGCTACAGAACGCGCCCTATGGCGAGTAGACCGTTCATCTCAGAAATGACAGCTGACGACGCGCCTATGGAGAGGACTCCGCCAGCTGTCTCAGCCTTACTCATTCCTTCGTCTGGCGGCGAAGTCTTCGCGTCGACCCCGGCCGACAAGGAGTTGGACTACGACACTCTCCACTACGCCCCCGCTCGTCGGATCGGCAACGTGCTCTATGTGTCTGGAGTCATAGTCGAGGGCTTGCAAGACGAGCCCAACGACACTGCTGCATTCAAAAGTCAGATACGCCGTGGGTTCCACAAATTGGAAGCCACGCTGCATGCGGCCGGTGCTACCTTCGCCGATGTAGCGATGATGAACAGTTTCCACGTTTGGGACAGTCCCCATTACAACGGCAGCAAGGCGGAACATCTTGAGGCTTTCGCTTCGGTCAAGGATGAGTTCCTTCGACGGCCCTACCCTGGGTGGACCGCCGTCGGAACGACGGCTTTGGCTACAAGCGGCTTGGTTGAAGTCCAGTTAGTAGCGCACCTGCCGAATGGGGCGGACCTTGCTTAGTCCGCAAACAGGAGCGAAGCCGGATACAAGTTCATGGAGAGGGCAAGCCCAAACGAGGACTGCCTGTTCAGATTGCTGTACTCTTTTCGCTCACGTACTCATGTCCGCAAGTTTGCTCAGACCTGTTGAGAACATCATCCTTGTCCACGGTGCCTGGGTAGATGCGCGGAAGGGATACGTGGCTCTCCCTCGACAAAATCGATAGCGTATCGCCTTCCGAGCTTCGCAGAAGACCCAGCCAGCAAAGTCCGGACGGCCCTCGCCATCTGCCCTTTCGATCCGATAAAGGTGGAGATAGCCGCGCTCGAAGCCCGCACTCTAAGCGTTGAGAACGCTTCCGAAGGCGTCACCTCGACGAAAACCACCTCGCGATCATCGATCAAAGATCGGAGAATATCGAGCAGAAAAGACCGCATATACGCATCTTGCTGCGCATTCGAATCAGAGTGATCCACCGTGAACCCCCAATGTTTCGGGAAAAGTGTCTGCGGTGCGCCCCCGCAAACAGCCCTTAACCCGAAGTCGGGGAGTTGGAAACCGACAAAGCACGGTCCTGTAACCTTTAGCCGTGGGGCCTGGACATACGTCACAGGCTCCCCGACACGAAGGTCAAGGGACATCATCGGTGCGCCGTTAAGCGCACCTTAGCTTTGTGGGGTTTCCACACCCCAAGGCGGTGCGTTCCCGCCTCTTTGAATGATTCCCAACTTGCTCGAAAAAAGCAAGACAAGGTTTTGTGCGAGCACACTCGAAGTCCTCTCCGAGAACCTGAACAACGCAATTACCCAGATCTGCAGCACCGATCGCTCGATGTCCGCAGAACTAGCCGCGCAACTTCCGCGCTGTCCTTCACCTGCTCACGAATGGGATCGTGTTCGCGCCGGGGTACTTGGCTTGGCGTAGCCAAGGGTCGCGATGGGGCAGGCGTTCTCCATACAACATCGAACCGCTCGGCAATTGCGTGTTCAAGAGTAGCGGCATCCCCGGGAACCGATCAGCCAAGTGCTCCTCGTTTCGCGATAGTGACCTGAGACCGAAGCAGTCCGAATCGCCTGCATTCGATAGCCGTCGAGCTTGACCTCAACATCCGGTCGGGGTCCTTTCGAAGGTTCATTACGAAAAAGCAATGCGTTGGTTCAACGAACCGGGGCGTGGATTTGGGTTGGAGGGACACGCCTTACATACGTCGAAGCAACAGCCTGGATGACGTTTACGACCGCACGTAACACCTCGGTCAGCCCTCAGCCGGCTTAATCTACCCTCGGCGAGTGGCCACCCCTTAAGCCTTTACATCTGGAGGGTGCAGCCATCCCTTTAGAAGAAGAGAATAGGATCATGACTCTGCGCACCCAATCGGCTCTCCTAGATGCGCTTAAACAGACGCGTCCTTTCTCCTCTCTCCAAGAAGAACTCTATTTGAGCGTGCTGAGGACCGCTTCCGAGCTATCTCACGCAACCGATCAGTTGCTCCGCGCACATGGCACCACGCAGCCTCAGTACAACGTGCTTCGCATCTTGCACGGTGCCGGAGCCGGAGGACTCGGCCGGAACGAGATCGCTGAACGAATGGTGACTTCAACTCCAGACATGTCTAGATTGCTGGACCGAATGGAATCGGCCGGCCACATTCAGCGGGAGCGTAGTCAGCAGGACCGGCGCCAGTGGTCCACCACTTTAACGTTAGAGGGGAACAAGTTGGTGACCAAGCTGGAAATTCCGATGAGAGAGCTCCATCTAACGAGGTTTCAAAACCTTTCAACCAAAGAGATGCAGGGCTTGCTGACACTGCTGACGCGTTCCAGAAAGTAATCTACATTTTGGTGAATCATATTAGGTGTTGCCACACTCATATGCGTGTTGGAACACGGAGTGCACCGATGACGAATGCCACATTACCAAGCAACACTCTCGAGCTGGAAACTCAGCCGACCTCTTACAAGCTACCAGCCAGCACATCTTTGGGACGTGCTCGGCTTGCCGTTTCAGATCTCCGACGCTCCGTAGAGTTCTATTCCCAGACGATTGGCCTCTTTGTACTGGCCCGCTCAAGGAACGAGGTGTGTCTCGGAACTGCCGAAGGTCACGTGCTGCTGGAATTGGAGGAACTGGCCGGGGTTCAACCGCTTACTCCTCGCAGTCGCCTCGGGCTGTACCATACCGCTTTTCTCCTTCCGAATCGTGAGTCTTTGAGCGGCTTCATACGGCATCTTGAAGAGCGCGGAGTGCGCTTCGGCGGGAGTGATCATGGCGTAAGTGAAGCGCTGTACTTGGTGGATCCAGATGGATTGAGCGTCGAAGTGTACGCGGATCGGAGACGCACTCTCTGGGTCCTCGACCGCGGTGAGATCTCAACGCCGACTACTCCTCTTCTACTTTCAGAGCTGCTCGGGATCGAAGGCGCGCCTTGGAGGGGCATTCCATCAGAGACAGTCCTGGGTCATATTCACTTTTATGTCGGCGATATCCTAGTAGCAGCGAGCTTCTACCATGAAGGGCTCGGAATGGACAAGGTGTCCTGGCGCAATCCCAGCGTGCTCTTCGTTTCGGCCGGTGGATACCACCATCACGTGGGGCTTAATACCTGGGCCGCTGGAAATCCGCAAGCATCGATTCACGACGCCCGCATTCTACTTTGGGAACTCGTCCTCCCATCCGTGCACGAAGTGAATAGCGCTGTGCTCAGTATGCAAGCTGCCGGATTTCTACCTCTTGATCCGGTTCATCCGACGCTCTTCGCCGACCCATGGGGAATCACCGTCTCTTTGGTCGTCGAGAACGGTGTAAAACGTCTTGCGTCGTAGCGGCGCCTGGCGAATGACGGACGTCATGGACCAGCTTTAGGACGGACAGCACCGCAGTTCGCCGTCGAACAACGCTCTTCAACCCACAACGCCTCACAACCACGTCCACAGGAGATCCCTATGTCAGTTCGAATCGAAACACTCGTCCTAGCCGCGTCCATGATGTTCAGCCTCGGCGCGTCAGCCCAAACCACGACCTACGAGATTGATCCCGCTCATTCAACTGTCGAATTCAGCATCAAGCACATGGCCATATCGAATGTTCATGGGCGCTTCGCCGTGAAGAGCGGGACTATCCTCCTCGACCCTAAAAATCCAGACAAATCCTCTGTCGTGGCGATCATCGACATCCCTTCTCTCGACAGCGGAACCCCGCAGCGGGATGCGCACGTGAAGAGTGCGGATTTCTTTGACGCTGCTAAGTTTCCTACCGCCACCTTCAAAAGCAACAGTGTGAAGAAGGTGGAGGGTGGTTTCGATGTCTATGGAGATCTCACAATGCACGGCGTTACTAAGCCGGTGACGTTGCACATGGAAGAGCCGAGCAAGGATCAGGTCGGCACCGACGGAAAAACGCATCGCGGCTTCACTGCCGAAACAACTCTCCATCGCCAGGATTTTGGCTTGGTATACAACGGGACGCTGAAATCAGGCGATGTCGTCATCGGTGATGACGTCAAGCTCACGTTTGATGTGGAAGCCGGAAAGGCATAGCTCAGAGAACGCATCGCTGCGTTCCAAAGAGTTCCCGAACCAAAACCATCGTTACTGGGAGAATGAAATGATTATCGTCACTGGCGCTACCGGCCAATTCGGCCGGCTCGTAATTGAAGGTTTGTTGGAGACAGTTCCTGCAAATGAAATCGTGGCTGCGGCTCGTAACCTTGAAAAGGCACAGCACCTTGCTGCCTTGGGAGTAGAGGTCAGGGAAGCTGACTATTCTCGGCCCAAGACGCTCGCTAGTGCCTTCGCCGGTGCCGAGAAAGTCCTTCTAGTCTCGTCGAGCGAAGTTGGAAGCCGCTTGGCCCAGCATAAGGCCGTCGTGGACGCGGCAAAGCGATCAGGCGTCCGACTGCTTGCTTATACCAGTATCCTTCGGGCTGACACGTCCACCCTGAAACTTGCGATCGAGCACAAGGGAACGGAGGAACACATCAAGGCTTCGGGTCTACCGTTTGTGTTCCTGAGAAACGGTTGGTACCTGGAAAATCAAACGGGTTCGCTCGGGGCTGCGATCGAGCAGGGGGCCATTTTGGGAGCAGCCAGGGATGGACGCTTTGCGGCGGCGGCACGAGCCGATTACGCGAAGGCAGCAGTAAGGGTGCTCACCTCTGAAGGACACACCAATCACGTGTATGAATTAGGCGGGGACAAGCCATACACACTTTCAGAATTGGCGGCTGAAGTGTCATCGCAAATTGGCAAGCACATCACCTACAAGAATCTGGCAGAGCGGGAATATGCCAAGGCACTGGTTGGATTCGGCTTGCCGGCACCACTCGCCGACGTACTCGGCGACGCAGAATCAGGTGCCGCCAAAGGAGAGTTGGACAATTTCACTCAAGAACTTAGAGCTCTGATCCAACAGCCGACCACAACCTTATCCTCAGCCGTCCGTACTGCTCTCCAGCTCTAGATGCAACCGTACCCAGTAAGAGGGGTGCGAGGTAAGCCAGCACCTCTAAGCCCTATCCCGTTCCTTATTACGGGCCGCGGTCGCCCTTTTGCGCGTCGAACAACGATGGCTGGACTTGCGACCGCACGGCCTCGACAGTCCCTGAACGCATCGCCATGGTAGCGTCGGCGGGCGGTATCGCTGCATGCTGCGGCAGCATTTTCCGGCTTGGTGCATTAACGCCGTGGACATAGGTAAACTCAGCCGCATGCATTCGGCCTCTTTCCCGCGACCCGTTTCAAATGAGTATGCGGCGCAACGAAATCAGCAACAACAAAAGCAAAGACCCTGATTAAGGAAAAAACAATACCTCAGACCCTTGACATCAGTGACCTGCTCATAGAAACGCGACTTGTATGGACCGATCCGTGTCCCGCCGTCCATAATTGTTCTCAGGAGAATGTCGTCCACCTTTCACGAAGGGAAAGTAAGCGATGCTCACCAGTTTAGGGACTACCATCTTTGCCGTAGCGTTGAGTGTTTCCGTCAGTGCTCAGATACATGCCACCGTTGCCGTTCCGCACAAACCTGCGCTTGGAGATGTCCACTTTCCCATTTCGTGTCAACGACAGGTCGAGTCCCGTTTCGACCAGGGTGTGGCCTTACTGCAGTCCTTCGAATTCAAGGAGGCTGAGCAAGCCTTCGGGCGGGTGGAAGTTGCCGATCCAAAATGCGTGATTGCTGCTTGGGGCATGGCATTATCCGAAACTGAGCGCAACGGCGCGAACGCTCCCCCAAAGGCGTTGGCCACAGGTTGGCAGCAGCTTCAGCCTTGGCTTGCTTTCAAAGCAGGTACTGAACGTGAGCAGATGTACGTCGATGCCACTCGTGCGATGTATGAACACTACGACAGTACGTCCTCCGCCGAGAGAGGCAAATCTTATCTGGCTCGCATGGAGGAACTTCGCAGCAAATATCCGCAGGACATAAACGCGAGCTTGTTTTACGCAATCTCGTATGCGTTCTCTGCTGGGACTGGGAAGGAGGGTCTTGCTCACCGCCGTGAGGCGCTAGCGATCCTGCTGCCGATCTTCCATCAATATCCCAATAACCCTGGGGCAGCACACTACATCATTCATGCCGCAGACACCGCCGAACTTGCGCCAGAAGCCTTACCAGCGGCTCGTGAGTACGCGAAGATCGCCCCCGATTCACCTCACGCGCTTCACATGCCTTCTCACATCTTTAATCGTCTCGGATACTGGAAGGATTCCATTCTCACCAACGAAGCTTCCGCCCGCACAGCGACCGAATGGATGCAAACAGGACGTGACGGGCAGTTTGACGAACTCCATGCCTTGAACAACATCGAGTACGGCTATCTCCAACTTGGAAGGCAAGAACAAGCCCGTGAGGTGATTCGACGTATCGGAGAAATCGCAGCGCGACCGGGGGGAGATCCGTGGACACTGTTGGAGGCCAAGATCTATTTTGATATGGAAACTCACGATTGGAACGACGCGCTTCAGCTGCAACCACCGCCGCAAGCGAAGATTACGGACAACTTCGAGATCTATTGGCTTCATACGATAGCAGCTGCCCACTTAGGCAAAGCCGACGAGGCGAAGGTCTCCCTGGAGGAATTTCGCCAGTCCCTATCAGGGTGGAGACGAACACAAGGGAGCTCATGGGAGAACATCTGGGCACCCGTTTTCAACATCGCCACGACCGAGGCTGAGGCGTGGACGTTGTTTTCTGAAGGTAACCGGGACACGGCCTTGGCTAAACTCGTCGCTGCCGAGCAATACGAAAAGGATCATCCCATGTACTACGCCGACGTACTACCCCGTCCAACGCCTGAGATGGCCGGGGACATGCTCAGAGAGATGAATCGCCCGTCCGAAGCCATCGACGCATACAGAAAGGCTCTCCAGTTCGCTCCGAAACGCTTTGATTCTTTACAAGGAGCTGAAATGGCGGCAGAAAAGTCCGGCAACCGGCAACTAGCCGGTGGCTACGCACAACAGATTCGAGCAGAGGGTGGACTAGTGACCTCCGAGCCGTAAGGCTGAACGCACGGGCCGCATGACAACATAAGTCCCTACAAGCGCCGCTGCCGTGACTGGACGTGTAGTCGGCTCGCCGGACAGTTGGCCAGGCTCAGTCCCGACAGAACGCATTTGTTACTAGCCGATGTACTCGGCTGATGACCCCGGGTTTCGTTGCTCCAGGGACGAGATGCGCGAGTATCCTAATCAACGATGAACCAAAACGAGATGATCCAAAGCCTTC
>CAXTGN010000054.1:14424-16134 GCA_964243455.1 uncultured Acidobacteriaceae bacterium | reverse complement strand
TAGCCGCGCTCACCACGGTCCTTCTGCTTCTCTTCGCGACCCCGCTAGCCCTCTGGCTCGCCGCCCGCGACACCTGGCCACGCCGACTCCTCTACACCGGGACGCTGCTGCCACTCGTTCTTCCACCCACGGTCCTCGGGTTCTATCTTCTGGAAGGCCTCGGACCACAAACTACCCTCAGCCGCGCGCTGCAGCACATCTTCGGCCATACGCTCGCCTTCACCTTCGGCGGCCTGCTGATCGGGTCCCTGATCTACAGCCTGCCCTTCGCCGTGCAGCCACTCACGGCAGCCTTCACCGACGTCGACCCGAATCTTCGCGACCTCGCCCGCGTCCTCGGCGCCTCGGCTACACAGGTCGCTCGCCGCGTCACGCTGCCGCTCGCGCGCAGAGCCTTCCTCACGGCCGGCCTGCTCACCTTCTGCCACACCGTCGGCGAGTTCGGCGTTGTCCTCATGCTCGGCGGCGACATCCCCGGCTCCACCCGCACCCTGTCCATCTCCCTCTTCGACCAGGTACAGGAAGCCAACTACACCGCCGCGAATCACACCGCTCTCCTCCTGATTGCCCTCAGTTTCCTCACCCTGCTCGCCCTCCAAACCCGCCGTCGAACCCTTCTCAACTAGCCTTTCCCCGCTCACAACTCCTGTCATCTCGACCGAAGGCGAAGCCGCAGTGGAGAGACCCCTGTATTCCGCCCGCATAGCCACCGATATTTTTCGGCAGTCCGTAGAATCACCCCAGCCTTGCCTCTGCAAACGTCCCACCACCGCTTCACCATCACAGGCCATCAAGGCCAACTCACCCTTGCCGTCGACGCTGCCCTCGCCGCGTCCTGGACGGTTCTCTTCGGGCCCTCCGGCAGCGGCAAAAGCACGATCCTCCGCGCCCTCGCCGGCCTCACTCCCAACCTCGCCACCAGCTTCGACCGCTACGATCCAGGCACGCAAGCCTGGCGTTCCCTCCAACCGATCCCCACCCCACGCCTCCAACTCGCCTACGCCCCTCAGAACGCTCCACTGCTTCCCCACCTCACCGCACGGGAAAACATCCGCTTCCCCGAATCGCTCCGCGCCACACCACCCGCCAGCTCCCTTATCCCCGAGATCACCACCCTCCTCGACCTCGAGCCGCTCCTTTCCAAACGCCCGCACGGGCTCTCCGGCGGCGAACGCCAACGCGTCTCCCTCGCCCGCGCCCTCGCCGTCCCCGATGCCAGACTCCTGCTCCTCGACGAACCCTTCGCAGGCCTCGACCGCACTCTGCGCGATCGCCTTCTGCCCGGCATCCGCGCCCATCTCGCCGCCCGTGCCTTGCCCGTCCTGTCCGTCACCCACGACCCCGACGAAGCCCTCCTCCTCGAAGCCGAAGTCCTCCGCCTCCGCAACGGCCACCTCACGGCTCAGGGCCCCGCTTCCGCCGTTCTCGCCGACGAACTCAGTCGGCTCGCCGCCATTCTCTCCAGCACCACCGCCGCGAACCTCAGCTAGCCACACCCGCCTTCTTTTCTGAAAAGCCATACCCGCCTTTCTTTCTTGTCATTCCCCGAACGGGGAACCTGCTGTGTTCCTACCGGCAAACGCGCTACCCTCAAGCGCATGACCCGCCTGAAAGCTTCGCTCTTCGCCGCAGCTCTACTCGCAGGCACCGCCGCATCCCAGCAACCCCCGCAGCCCCATGGCACCCTGCTCGCCCTCTCCAAGCACGACC
>CAXTGN010000054.1:0-14414 GCA_964243455.1 uncultured Acidobacteriaceae bacterium | reverse complement strand
ATCCGGTCGCCCTCAAAGTGCGTGCCAAGGTCCCCATCGGCGACGACCCCCATGAGGTCATCGCCTCGGCCGACGGCACGACCGCCTACGTCTCCAACTACGGGTTCGGCTCCCTCCATACCCTCGCCCGCGTGGACCTCAGCCACGCCCAGCCGCTGCCCGCCATCGACCTCGGCCCCCTCACCGGCCCGCACGGCCTCACCTTTGTCGACGGCGAGGTCTGGTTCACCGCCGAAGGCGCCAAGGCCATCGCCCGCTTCAACCCCGCGACGCAAAAAGTCGACTGGATCCTCGGGACCGGCCAGAACCGCACCCACATGATCTGGGTCGCGCCCGGCGGGCAGGGCATCGTCACGACCAACGTCAGCTCCGGCACGGTCGATATCATCGACCGCGAAGCGATCCGCGCCACACCCCCGCCGCCCGGCGCCCCCGCACCGCCACCCGGCAGCGCCCCGGGCCCACGGAGATCTGGTCCGCCCCGGATCGATTGGAATGCGGTCGTCGTCAAGGTCGGCACCGGTTCGGAAGGCTTCGATGTCTCGCCCGATGGCCGCGAGATCTGGGTCGCCAACGCCGGCGACGGCACCATCTCGATCCTCGATCACGCCGCCAGGGCCATTTCCAAGACTCTGCGCGTAGACATCCCCGGCGCCAACCGCCTCAAGTTCACCCCCGATGGCCGCCGCGTCCTCGTCTCGGCCCTGGGCGGGTCCAGCCTCGTCATCCTCGACGTCGCAAAACGAACCGTCATCAAGCGCCTCGCGGTCGGCCACGGCGCCGCCGGCATCGTCATCGAGCCGAACGGCCGACGCGCCTTCGTTGCCTGCACCCCGGACAACACCATCGCCGTCCTCGACCTCGCCACCCTCACCGTCACTGGCCACATCGACGCAGGCGGCGAAACCGACGGCCTCGCCTGGTCCGTAACGCCCTGATCGTCGGAATCTTCAGGCCCGCCGCGTCAACCGTGGCCTTTCTGCTTGTCAGTCCCCGAATGCGGAACCTGCTGTTGAAGTCTCCGCTTCGGTTTTGAGCTCACCGGCTGATCGGCAGCACAATCCCAAAGCGCGAGCTGAAGTTCTTCAACTGCGGTCCGCAGTCCGGGTAGTTCCGCACATACTCGCCCGGCACAAACAGCAGCGACACATGCCTCCGCGGCATCGCAAATCTCACCACAGCAAGCCACACCCACACCGGAAGGGGCACGGCTTCAGCCGTGCCGTAAGCTTGATCCGTAGCCCGGGGCATTCAGCCCTGAGGTGCAGACGGCAAACTCGCTCAGACCAACACCATGCAAGCAAACCCCTCCGACATCCCCGCACCCGTCCGCCCCGCCGATAGGCCGCGCACCGCCCAGCTCCTGCTCGGCGCGGCCAGCGTCAGCTACATCCTCATCGGCCTCAACGTCCTCGTCTTCGTCGCCATGGTCGTGAGCGGCGTCTCGGTCACCGAACCCACGGTCCTCCAACTTATCCACTGGGGCGCCAACTTCGGTCCGCTCGACCGTGCCGGCCAGTGGTGGCGTCTGCTTACCGCCTGCTTCCTCCACATCGGCTTCCTGCACATCGCCTTCAACATGTACGTGCTCTACCCGGCCGGCCCCTTCACGGAGCGGCTCTACGGCGGCGCACGCTTCCTCGTGCTCTATCTGCTCGCCGGCATCGGCGGCAATGTCCTCGGCATCTGGCTGCACCCCAACATCATCAGCGCCGGTGCTTCGGGGGCCATCTTCGGCGTCTACGGCGGCCTGCTCGCCTTTCTGCTCAAAGAACGCGCCGCCCTGCGCCCCGAAGCCGTCAGTGCCATCGGCCGTTCCGCGCTCATCTTCATCGGCTTCAACCTCTTCTACGGCCTCGCCTCCGCGCACACCGACCTCACCGCGCACATCGGTGGCCTGGTTACCGGCTTCCTCGCCGGCCTCGTCCTCGCGCGTCCCCTGCCCCGCGTGCCCCTGCCAACCTAGAAAACTCCCTCGCTTTTCTGTTGTCATTCCCGAAGGGAATCTGCGTTGCTGCTGTCATTCTCGAAGGGAATCCGCGTTGCTGCGGGTGCCAAAAGCGTTCGCGGGTAGGGATCGTAAGAAAAAGGCACGGCCGAAGCCGTGCCCTCACGCCACCATGGCAGAGGCACCTACAGCGTGATCACAACCTTGCCCACTTGCTGATTGCTTTCCAGGTACTGATACGCCGCGACCGTCTCCGCAAACGGGAACGTCTTCGCGATCTTCGGCCTGAAGCTCCCATCCGCAAGGTGGTCGTAAATGTACTTCTTCATCGTCTCGAGGTGCTCCGGCGTTTTCACCTCAACGAGCGAATACCCGCGCATCGAGATGCCCCGGGCGAAGGCCGACATGGGAAACGGCGTCGGCTTACCCGACAGCATCCCGTAGAGGAAGACGATTCCGCCGCTAGCCGTCGCCTGCCCCAGGATGTTCATGTAGTCGCCACCGACCGGATCAAAGACCACCCGCGCCAGCTTGCCCCCGGTGATCTCCTTCACCCGCGCCGGCAAGTCCTCCTCCTCCGTCGCGATCACGTAATCAGCGCCCAGGTCCAGCAGCTCCTGCCGCTTGGCCGAAGTCCGCGTCGTGGCAATCGACGTACCGCCCTGCGCCTTCACAATCTGGATCGCCGCCAGCCCCACCGACGAGCTCGCCGCCGTGATGATGACGAAGTCACCCTGCCCGACCTTGCCGAACGGCACCAGTGCCCCATAGGCCGTGCCGTACTGCATCCACACGGACGCAGCCTCTTCCGTGGACAGGGACTCCGGCACAGCGCCAAGGGCCTCTACCTGCACAACAGCCACCTCCGCCAGCGATGGGTATGCATTCATCGAGTATCCCGGGATCGTCGCAAACTTCTTTCCCACAAGGGCCCCATCCACCCCCGGCCCCACGGCCTCTACAGTCCCTGCTACCTCATACCCCAGCCCGGAAGGCAGATGCACCGGCTCCATGTACTGGCCGTGGTAATACATGCTCTCGGCGCGGTTCAGCCCAACAGCCGCTACCTTCAGCCGCACCTCTCCCGCGCCTGGCTCACGCAGCGTAACATCTTCAATCTTCAGGACCTCGGGTCCGCCTAACTCATAGAACCGTACTGCTTTCGGCATGGGAATGCCTCCTGCACTAACCGATGAGCCCCGCCGCTGTCTTGATGCAAGACTTCTATCCTCGGAAGACATCGCGCTTCGAGATAACCCGCACCAAAGGCGGGCATGCGCGACAGTCGTATTCCTTGGAACGGCGTCGATCCGCCCGTCATCTACTGCCTATGTCGCAGCCCATCGCCGCGGGAACCCGCATCGGCCACGTACACCTCCGCGTCGCCGACCTCGATCGTTCTCTTGCCTTCTACAACGGCGTTCTGGGCTTCGAGATCACGCACCGCTTCGGGAACTCCGCCGCCTTTCTTTCCGCAGGCGGCTACCATCACCACATCGGGCTGAACACCTGGGAAAGCTTCGGTGGCGCGCCACCGCCGCCCGGTTCCACCGGCCTCTACCACTTGGCCGTTCTCTACGCGACCCGCGCCGCCCTCGCAGATGCACTGCAACGCCTCGTCACCGCACGCATCCCCCTCGACGGAGCCGCCGATCACGGCGTCAGCGAAGCGCTCTACCTCCGCGACCCGGACAACAACGGCGTCGAACTCTACTGGGACCGCCCGCGAGAAGACTGGCCCCGCACCGCCACAGGCGAGCTCACCATGTACACCCACCCCCTCGACCTGCAGGCCCTCCTCGACCAGGCCAACCAAGACAGCTGAAATAGCTCTTCTTTTCTGTCATTCCCCGAACGGGGAACCTGCTTCTTGCCTTTGCTTTTCTGGCTTGTCGTTTTCCGAACGGGGAACCTGCTTTCTGCCTTTGCTTTTCTGGCTTGTCATTCCCCGCACGGGGGACCTGCTTTCTGCCTTTGCTTTCCTTGCTTGTCATTCCCCGCACGGGGAACCTGCTTTCTGCCTTCGCTTTTCTGGCTTGTCATTCCCGCACGGGGAACCTACTTCTTGCCTTGCTTTTCTGGCCTGTCATTCCCCGCACGGGGAACCTGCTTCTGGGGCACCACACCAGCCCCCAACACCACAGGCTCCCGCTCCAGCACCACCCCAAACCGCTCCCGTACGCCATCCCGGATCGTCTCTTCGAGCCGCAGCACATCCCCAAAGCTCGCGCCACCACGATTCGTGACCGCCAATGCATGCTTTGTAGAAAGCCCTGCCCGTCCCAGCACATAGCCCCTGCCAAATCCCGCCCGCTCCAAAAGCCACGCCGCCGAAAGCTTCACGGTGCCCTCGCCAGCACTCCAGTTGGGAACCGCACCCGGCTCCACATCCGCGGCCGCCGCGATCCGCTCGATCGCCTTCGCTTCCACCACCGGATTCTTGAAGTAGGATCCCGCGCTCCACGTATCAAAATCACCGGCGGCCAAGACCATGCCCTTCCCACCGCGAATCGCACGCACCGCAGCGGCTAGCTCCGCCAAAGTCGGCACAGCTGCCCGCCCGGCAAACCAGCGCTGCAGATCCGCGTAGCCCATGTATGGCGCGCCACCCGCCATCAACCGGAACCGCACACGCGAGATGGCATACCGCCCACGCTCTTCCCCGTTGAAAATACTGCGCCGGTAGCGAAAACCACACGCGGCCGCCGGGAGATCCACAAATCCATGAATTGTCCGGTCATAAGCCCGCACCGACTCGATCGTCTGTGCGACCTCTTGCCCGTATGCCCCAACGTTCTGGACCGGCGTCGCTCCGACACTGCCGGGAATCCCCGCCAGGCACTCCACACCGGCATATCCCAGAGCAATGGCCCGGTCCACAAACTCATCCCAGTTCTCGCCCGCCGCTACATCCAGCAGATCGCCCCGATGCTCGATTCCAAGGAACGCCAGACGGATCACCAGGCCGTCAAACCCGTCATCCGGCACCAGCAGGTTGCTCCCGCCTCCGATCACCTCAACCGCAACGCCCCGCTCGGCAGCCCACTGAAACGTTTCCAGCACTTCGGCCTCGCTTGAGGCTTCTACGAAGAAACGCGCCGGTCCGCCAATGCGAAACGTCGTATACGGCGCCAGCAAGACACCTTCCTGAACAGTCACGCTCTGAGCCTATCCCAGCCCTCTCCACAGGACCCGATCACTTGACAGCCCAGGTACACTAAGCCGCATCGAAGAACAGGAAGCCTCCATCTGGACCACGGCTCTACCCAGGCATCGGTACCGAGCTAAGTCGTTTGTCGAACGTACTTTGGATAAAACAGGGGGAGGGGTACTCTCCACCTGACGTAGCACACCGCTGCATCCTCGCTTCCGCCATTACAATCAAATACGAAGCAGTTGCTCTCCAGGAGATGTTATGTACCCAGAGTTGATGGTGATCCCGATGCGCGAAGAGCTCACCCGCGCAGGCCTTGCGGAAGCCCGCACCGCTCAGGACGTCGATACGGCCCTCGCCCAAAAAGGCACGACCATGGTGGTCGTCAACTCCATCTGCGGCTGCGCCGCCGGCAAGATGCGTCCCGGCGTTCGTCTCGCCATGCAGCACGGCGCCAAACCCGATCACGCAGTCACCGTCTTTGCCGGTCAGGACCGCGAAGCCACCGAGCGCGCCCGCTCCTACTTCGGCGGCCATCCGCCCACAAGCCCCGCCATCGCCATCATGCGCGACGGCCAGCTCGTGTACCTGATGCAACGCTCGGCCATTGAGACCTCCACGGCCCCGGCCATCGCCCAGGAACTGGCTCGCGCCTTCGACGCCTACTGCGCCAAGTCCGCAGTCTAGATCCGCGGCTCCAACGTTCCGAAGTGAAACCGCAGGGATGGCTTCGGGCATCCCTGTTCCATTTCGGGAATCGGCATGCGAGAACCTTCTCAATCTTTTCGCCCCCGTGCCGATGAAGGCTGTGTATGACACAGCCGATGCCCTTCCCGATCCCGTACCGTGCGTCCTCAACTCCCAGCGGAGAGCTTTCCCTCACGCTGCTGGGGCCCAGCCCTGCCATGGCCCAGCTTTGGACACAGCTGCGGCGGGTCGCCGCCCATGTCCGCACCGTCCTCCTTACAGGCGACTCGGATTGTGGCCAGGAGGCCGTGGCTCGCCTGCTGCTGGATTTTTCGCCACATGGCCACCGTGCCTTCCTGATTCTCTCCGCGGCTGAGGCCGAAGGCCGGCTGCTTCGCCCCTCGGGTCTCGTCTCGTTTCCCTCCGACGTGTTGTTGTTCCTGCCGGACGCTCACAAGCTGTCCCGCGCCGCGCAGGGCGCTCTGCTGCGCCTGCTGAAGATGCGACGCGCACGTGCTTTCACGGTGATTGCCGCGACAGCCGAGGATCTGCGTTCGCTCGTCGCTCTGGGCCGCTTCTCCCCGGAACTCGCGGACACGCTCGGCGCCATGCGCCTCGCGCTCCCCTCCCTTAAGGAGCGAGCCGAAGACATCCCGATGCTCGTCAACCATCTCCTCGCCACGTACAGCGCCAAGCATGGGCACCGGATGCCGAACACCTCCGCAGACTTCCTCCGGGCCGCCATGGCCCATCCCTGGTCCGGCAATCTGCGTGAACTCTCGCAGATTCTGGCCTGGCTCTGTTCCCATGCGGAGGGAGATGTGTTGCATGCCGCCGACCTCCATCGCGCCATCGCCTCACAACATCCCAGCCGCGCCCCGGAGCCAGCACCCGTACGCCTGGTGCCACTTGATACGGTGGTTCAGGAACACATTGTGGCCGTTCTGAGTGCCTGCCGCGGCAACAAGCTTCGCGCCGCGGAAACCCTTGGCATCAGCCGCTCGACCCTCTACCGCATGCTGGATACAGCCGCGGTGGCGCACAGCGAGCCTCTGCCCCTGGCGAGCTAGCGGCGGCAGCGGTGCTACGCTGGCCGCATGTCCTCCGCCGCTCAACCATCATCGACCACGGAAAAGGCCTACAGCTCCTACGCAGACATTGACGCCGGGCCTTCCGGAAGACTCGCCGTACTGGGCGCCGGCAAGATGGGAGGGATCCTCATCGCCGCCTTTCTTCGGAGCGGGCTCTTCCGTGCGGAGCAGATCACGGCCACGGTGGCGCACACTGATCGCGCAGCCAGCCTGCAGGCTCGGCTCCGCGTTCGCAGCGTTACGGACAATCAACTTGCGGCGGCCGGGGCCAACATCGTCCTGCTCGGGGTAAAGCCCACGCAGGTCGCCGATGTGGTCAAAAGCATCAGGCCTACCCTGACGCCGGGGACGCTTTTGATCTCGATCGCTGCCTCGGTGACCACCGGGGCGATTGAAGCGATCGCGGGCGAGAACATCCCCGTCATCCGCGCCATGCCCAACACGCCTGCCACGCTCGGAGCGGGGATGACCGCGCTCGTGCGAGGCCGCTACGCCACACCGGAACAGATGGCCATCGCCGATCGGATGTTCCGTACCGTGGGACGGACCGTGACCCTCGACGAGAAGCATATGGACGCTGTCACCGGCCTTTCCGGTTCCGGCCCCGCGTTTCTGTACATCATTCTCGAGGCACTCGCCGAAGCCGGAGTCAATGTCGGCCTGCCGCGCGATGTTGCCACGGAACTTGCCGCCCAAACGGCGTATGGGGCGGCCCGTATGGTCCTGGAGACCGGTTCCCATCCGGCGCTGCTCAAAGATGAGGTGACCACACCCGCCGGTTGCACTGTTGACGGGATCCTTGAGCTGGAAAAAGGTGGGCTGCGCGTCACCCTGATCAAGGCGGTGAAGCGGGCAACGGAACGTGCGCGTGAGCTCGCGGGCAGCTGAACATGGATGGCGCGGCCTGCTCACCGCAGAACTTTCAACCTCACGGCAGAGCTCCTTTCCCTTCTCGTCGACGAACGTGCACGGCGCGTAAACTAGACCCTATGCGCCGTGCCCTCGCTTTTCTACGAACCGGCCGCGGTCTCCCCATGTACGCGGCGCTGACTCTTGCCTGGATGGTCCTGGTCATCCTGGAGGGAGCCGTCGTGCGCGCCACCGGCTCCGGCGCGGGATGTGGCGATCACTGGCCGCTCTGCAACGGCCAGATCCTGCCACATCATCCCCGCCTGGCTACCGTGATCGAGTTCACGCACCGTTCCATGACGGGTATCTGCACCGGATTTACCCTGGGTCTGATTGCCTGGACCTTTCTGGCACACCGCCCGGGTGCCCGTGTCCGCAAAGCCGCTTCGTGGTCGGGCGCGCTTCTATTTACGGAAGCCATTCTCGGGGCCATGCTGGTGCTGGGCCGGTTTGTCGAGCACAACACGTCCAACCTGCGCGTCCTAGTGCAGGGCATTCACTTCACCAACACCCTGCTGCTGCTTGCAGCCCTGTCGCTCGCCTGGTGGTGGCAGCGACCCAGGTCCTTCTCAGGCGCGGTACACGCGAATGCCGGAAGCTTCGCGGGACTTGCTCTGCTCGGCATGTTGGTCACAGGCGCGACCGGTTCCGTAGCCGCTCTGGCAGACACACTTTTCCCTGCGCCTAACCTTCACACCGCATTACTCGCAGACCTCAATCCTGCGTCCCCGCTGCTGATTCGCATGCGCTGGATGCACCCAGCGGCGTCCTTGTTGACCTGCGTCTGCATCGTTGCCCTGGCCTGCGCCTTTCGCCAGCGCCGGACGACGCTGCTGATCCTGGTGGGCCTGCAGGTCGTCATCGGGGTCGCCGACGTCTTCTGGCTTGCGCCGCTTACCCTCCAGGTCCTGCACCTGCTCTTCGCCGACCTGCTCTGGATCGGTCTGGTCACGTCTGCGGCAGACCTCTTCACCGCAAGGGCGTCCGTCCTTGCTCCCCTTCGTACGCGAGCTTCCTCGCCGACACTTACCCAAAGGGCCTAGCCCGCACGGGACGGAGCCAGGACCGGAACGATGATGGCTTCGTAACATGGCTGCGCTAAGCTCATACCGATGGGCCCGGAGCAGACGACATCTCCCAAAAAGACGAGCTCGCGCAGGCGGCCAGCCACGCGCCGTCGAAAGAAAGCTCCCGAAACAGCGGCTTACCCTCAGGGCCGTTACTTCAATCGCGACGAAAGCTGGTTGCTTTTCAATGAACGGGTTCTCGAAGAAGCCGACGACCCCACCAACCCCCTGCTGGAAAGGGTTAAGTTCCTCGCGATCACCTCGACCAACCTTGATGAATTTCTGGAAATTCGTGTAGCTGGTTTTTTGCAGCTTCTCGAGGAAGGTCAGCAGATGACGCCCACGCCCGATGAGGGCGGGCTCACGCAGGAAGAGCGTCTTTCCACACTGCGCCATCAGCTGCACGGCTTCGCGGCCAAGCAAGCGGCGTGCTGGACAGAGAAGCTGGAACCCGCGCTCGCCGAGGCCAACATTCGGGTTGTGCGCTGGAAGAACCTTCGCAAGTCCGAGCGTGAGTTCGCCGCCAACTTCTTCAACGAGCAGGTCGATCCGCTGCTGACTCCCGTCACGCTCGATCCCTCCCATCCCTTTCCGCGGGTGCTCAACAAGGCTCTGGGGCTGGCTCTGCTGCTTCGGGTCAAGCGTAAGGCGCGCCCCCGGTCGCCTCTCACTCTGGGGATCGTCACCATCCCGCGAAGCCTGCCCGCATTGCTGACACTCCCCGAGCACAAGGGCCAACGCCATTTCCTTCCGCTGGACGAACTCATCGAGGCTCAGGCCGACAAGATGTTCCGCGGCTACCGCGTTCTCAGCCGCGCAGCTTTCCGTGTGACCCGCAACAGCAATCTCTACATGCAGGAGGAAGAAAGCCGTTCGCTGCTGGAGAGTGTCCGCGAGGAGCTGCACAACCGTCGCAAGGGCGACGCCGTGCGTCTGGAGATCGACGCTTCTGCTGCCGAGGAGATCACCGACCGCCTGAGCACCAATTTCGAGCTCGATCGCTGGCAGGTCTTTCCCACGGAGGGGCTCGTCAACCTGTCCCGTCTGATGGATCTCTATTCCGCCATCGACCGCAAGGACCTGAAATTTCCCGAGTTTCATGGCCGCAAAGTCACGCTCTCGCCGGGAAGCGCGAACATCTTCGACGATCTGCGGCGCGGCGATCTGCTGCTGCATCACCCTTTCGATACATACAACACGGTGGAGTCCTTCCTCCAGGCCGGCCAGGCTGACGAAAACGTCATCTCCATCAAGCAGACGCTTTACCGCACAAGCGCGAATTCGACTATCTTCCGCGCCCTGAAGGACGCCGCCCAAACCAAGGAAACGACGGTGGTGGTCGAGCTCATGGCGCGCTTCGACGAGGCCTCCAACATCCGCTGGGCGCGGGAGCTCGAAGATGCCGGGGTGCAGGTATTTCACGGTCTCTTCGGTCAAAAAACCCATTGCAAGCTGGCGCTGATCGTTCGCCGCGATCCGGATGGCGCCATTCGCTCCTACGCCCACCTGGGCACCGGCAACTACAACCCCGTCACGGCGCGGTTCTATACCGACATTTCCCTGCTGACCTCGCGCCCCGAGCTGACCTCCGCCGTGCAGAATGTTTTCCGTTATCTCACGGCGGATTGGCAGGCCGAACCGGGTGCCTATCGCCCTCTGCTTGTATCTCCTGTGACACTCGCGCAGGACACCCTTGCGCTGATTGCCCGCGAGACCGATCACGCACGCGCCGGACGCCCTGCCCACATCATCGCCAAGATGAATGCGCTGCTGGATGGCAAGACGATCGAGGCCTTGTACGCCGCGTCCATTGCCGGCGTGGAGATCGACCTCATCATACGAGGCATGTGCGCGCTTCGTCCCCAGGTGCATGGCCTGTCGGAGCGCATCCGGGTGCGCTCCGTCGTGGGCCGGTTTCTGGAGCACAGTCGCATTTTCTCGTTTGCCAATGGCGGCACGCACGAGGTCTACGCCGGATCAGCCGACTGGATGCCTCGCAATCTGTATGAGCGGTGTGAGGTCGTCTTCCCGGTTGTCAATCCGCCTGCGGCCCATCGTATCCGCCACGAGATCCTGGAGGCGTACCTCCGCGACGAAGTCAAAACCCGCACCCTGGAGTCCGATGGCCTGTACCATCGCGTGCCCAGGCCGAAGGAAGGCAACGGTTTACTCAGCGCGCAGGAGTGGTTCATGCAGCAGAGCAAGCTGGGGGACTTGTCTGCACTGCCCAATGTCACCACGCCGCCTTCAGCAGGCCTGGAGCCCGATGCAGAGATGCCTGACATTCGTGCTACACCCAAGCGAGACGCGGCAAAGACCCGGCGGCCTTCCCCGGGGCAGGCTGTGTAAGAGTCTGTTTGCCGGAACCGCTGGCCTTTCTTACCCGTAAAGTACTGAAGAGATGCTGCTCCGGTAGATCTCGTTTAGAAGGGTTGTGCTGATCTTGCCATTGATGCAATTGCCATTTCCTCTGGTTCTGCTGCTCCTCGCCTCCAGCTCCTTGCCTGCATCAGCGCAGAATACACCGATCCAGATTCACGCCGATCTCAGCGATGCGCCCCACAAGCTCTTCCACGCCGATATCGACCTCCCTGTGCACCGTGGGCCGCTCGATCTCATCACGCCCGAGTGGATTCCCGGAGCCCATGGTCCGGAAGGCCCGATCCTGGACATCACGGGCGTCCGCTTCTCCGCTGATGGCAAGAGCCTGCCCTGGCACCGCGACCCTGTAAATACCTACGAATACCATCTCGAGGTGCCCGCGGGGACATCCACCCTGCACGCTCACCTGGACTGCATTCAGACACGTGCAACACGAACGGCCGCCACGCTGGAGTGGGAAGACCTCATGCTCTACCCGGCGCATGTGCCTGTGCGCGACATCGCCATTCAGCCCACCGTGACGGTGCCTGCGCACTGGGGCATCGGCACATCGCTCAAGCCTCTGACGCCGTATGATCCGCAGCACCCCGCTGGCGGAACAATCGGGTACGCGCCGACCACTGTGGAGTTGCTGGAAGACTCACCTTTGATGACAGGCCTTTACTTCCACGAATACGCGCTTGCCCCGGACGTCTCTCCGAAGCACTACATGGACGTCATCGGGCCCAGCGCTGCTTCCATTGAGGTGCGCTCGGAGACCCTCGACCAAATGTCCCGTCTCGTCCGCGAAGCGTTCGCGATGTATGGACCGCCCCACTACACCGGATATCACTTCCTCATCCTGTTGCAGGGCGAGCATGGCGGTGGTGGCCTGGAACACCACGAGTCCTCCGACAACACAATCCAAACGGATTTCTTTACCGGGTACAAGCCTTCGGTCGGCATGGCCGGCCTGCTGCCGCATGAGTTCACCCATTCCTGGAACGGCAAATACCGCCGTCCTGACGGTTTGTCCACCCCGGACTTCGCCACGCCCATGCAGGACAATCTGCTGTGGGTGTACGAGGGCCTCACCAACTATCTTGGCGATCTCATGGGCGAGCGCATCGGCATGGTCACCGCCGAACAGTACCGGGATGACCTGGCTCTGACGGCAGCCGAGATGGACGCGCAGAGCGGCCGCGCCTGGCGCAGCATCGAGGACACCACCTTCAGCTCCGCCATGCCGCGCAATGGCGGCGGCCGGGGCCGCGAGTGGAACAACTGGCGCCGTGGCACCGACTACTACCCCGAAGGCTCCCTGCTCTGGCTTGATGTGGACACGACCATCCGCAAGCTCACCCAGAGCAAGAAAAGCCTTCGCGACTTCCTGCAGATGTTCTTCAAAAAGGGAGGAACCGGCATTCCTCATGTCGAGCCCTATAGCCTCGTCGAGCTCGAAGCCGACCTCAACCGGGTTGTCGCCAACGACTGGGCAGGTTTTTTTCAACAGCGCGTCTACGATGTCCAGCCGCACGTGAACACAGAAGGTTTCGAGCAGGCAGGCTACCGCCTCGAGTACACCTCCGATCCCACACACTCAATGGAACAGGCCTTCAAAGAGCAGCCTTCCCTGCTTGCCTGGTTCTCGGCGGGTCTGGAGGAGGGAAAAGACGGCACTCTCCGCGATGTGCGCCTCGACAGCCCGGCGTACAAGGCGGGTCTTGCACCCGGTCAGAAGATCCTCGCCGTGAACGGCCGGGCCTTCAGCTATGACCTTTTCAGCGACGCCCTGAAAGCGGCCAAAGGTACAACAAACCCGCTCAACCTTACAGTGCAGGATGAGGACTCGGTTTTTCCGATCACGCTTCTGTACAACGACGGCTTACGTTATCCACATCTTGTACGGATCGACAGCGCACCCGACGTTCTGACTGACATCGCCAGCCCTCTGATCTCATCCACACCATCTCCTAACCATTAGACTCTGCAGGCGCAAAGGATCTACCCTGAAGCCGCTTCGGCGCTGTAAGCTGGAGCCCGCTTCAGGAGAGACCCTTTGCGCTTCATCACCGCAGCGTCGCTGCTCTTTGCTCTTTGCCTTCCGCCCGCATACCCCCAGCAATCCCCTGCACCGCAGGCGCAGGCTGCTGCCAGCCGCACCTCCCCTGATGCATGGTGGAAGCACGCGGTCATCTACGAGGTCTACCCGCGTAGCTTCCAGGACACGAACAAAGACGGCATTGGCGACATTAAGGGCATCGAAAGCCGCCTCGGCTACCTGAAGTCGCTCGGCATCGACGCGATTTGGATCACGCCGATGTACCCTTCGCCGCAGGTTGACTTCGGCTACGACATCGCCGACTACGAGGCCATCGACCCGCAGTACGGCACCATGGGCGACTTCGACACGCTGCTGAAGACGGCCAAGGCCCAGGGCATCCGCGTCATTATGGATGTCGTACTGAACCACACCTCCGACCAGCACCCGTGGTTCAAGGAGTCGGCCTCGTCCAGAACCAATCCCAAGCGCGACTGGTACATCTGGCGCGATGGCAAGAGCAGCCAGCAAGGCGGCTTTCCGAACAACTGGCAGAGCTGGTTCGGTCACTCCGCCTGGCAGCTCGACCCCACCACAGGCCAGTACTACTACCACTACTTCTATAAGCAGCAGCCAGACCTGAACTGGCGCAACCCAGAGGTCCGCAAGGCCATGTACGGCGTGCTGAAGTTCTGGCTCGACAAAGGCGTCAGTGGCTTCCGCATGGACGCCGTCTCGCGCCTGCTCGAAGACCCGGACCTCCACGACGACCCGTACCTGCCCGGCACCAACGCCTTCGGCGATCGCAACATCCAGCACAAGTACACCGACGACCTGCCCGAGAACCACGAGATCTTCAAGGAGATTCGAAAACTCGCCGACAGCTACCCCAGTAAACCCGTGCTGATCGCCGAAGCCGACGAGCCCAACATCGAGGCGCTCGCCACCATGTACGGCGGGCACGGCGACGAGGTCCAGCTGCCCATGGATTTCCAGATCGCCGACGCCAACGTGCTCTCCGCACCCAGGTTCCGCAAGCTCTTCGCCGACGTGGAAACCAATCCCGCCGATGGCTGGCCCGAGTACTTCTTCTCCAACCACGATCAGGTGGGCCAGTGGGAGCGCTATGCCCCGGACCAGAACGATGAGCAGCGCC
>CAXTGN010000053.1:2609-16148 GCA_964243455.1 uncultured Acidobacteriaceae bacterium | reverse complement strand
AAGGCGAGCACAATGGCTCCGGCCGCAACCAATAAACCGCCGAGCGCCTTTTTTGCGGTGAGCGCCTCGCCGAGAATGGGAGCGGCCAGCAGGATGACGAAAACGACGCTGAGTTTATCGATGGGAGCGACCTTGGATGCCTGACCGAGCGATAGCGCGCGGAAGTAGCAGATCCAGGAAAGGCCGGTGGCGATGCCGGATGCGATGAGGAAGATCCAGCTCCGACGCTCGATATGCGCCAGGCCGCCATGCGCTCCCAATCCCAGAGCAATCACCCATGCGAAGAGCACAACCACTGTGGTGCGAACCGCCGTTGCGAGGTTTGGATCAACGTTCGTCACCCCGAGCTTGGCCAGGACTGCAGTACCCGCCGCGAAGACCGCCGAAAGAAGAGACCATACCAACCAAGTCATGCTGAACACGCTCCACCACACATCCTACTGGGCCCTAAAGCTGTGAACGTCTGCGGGAAGGAGGTCTCCGATGCGCGTCCTGGTCGTTGAAGATGAAATGCGGCTGGCGGAGAACATCGCTACCGGTTTACGCGAGGGGCCTGGCTACGCCGTTGATGTCGTGCACGACGGTCAGGATGCAATTCAACTCTGTTGGACGAGCATCTACGATTTGGTCGTTCTCGATCTGATGCTTCCCAAGCTGAGCGGGGAGGAGGTCGTCCGGCAACTCAGAGCGGCACGCTGTGCTACGCCTGTTCTCGTTTTAACGGCAGTCAGCGAAACTCAAAAGACAATCGACCTGTTGAACAGTGGCGCAGACGATTACATGACGAAACCCTTCGACCTGGGAGAGCTGATTGCAAGGGCGCGAGCCCTCATTCGCCGGGGAAAAGGCGCAAGCGAACCTATACTGCAGTTCGGCGGTTTGCGCGTCCATACCGGGGAGCAGACGGTGGAGTGCGACGGCACGCAAGTGGAGCTTTCACCGACCGAGTACAGGATTCTGGAGTACCTCATGTTCCGCACGCGCGTTGTCGTTTCCAAGCGCGAGCTTCTGGAACATCTTTACGACTTCACCTGGGAACATCACTCCAACGTCATTGAGGCGCATGTGTCCAACCTGCGTAAGAAACTTCGCGTGACAAGAGGAGGCGACATACTCGAAACGCTGCGGGGACGGGGCTACCGTTTGGCAGGGTCTAAGTGAGGTCGGCGTGAAGACGCGATCGCTTACCTGGCGGACCGTCAGCGTCGTGCTGGCAGCACAGATCGTGTGCGCCGTGATTCTATGCGGAGCGGCGCTGATACATGAGCGACATACGCGCTTTCGGGCTTTCGACACGCGCCTGCAAGGCAGTTCCGATTCGCTGCTCGGAGCCATTCAGGATGCTGAGGACCCCGACGATAATGTCACGATAGATCCAGTCGAGTTGAACGTACCGAAGGAAGATGTGTACGCCGTTTACAACCAGGGAGGGCGGCTGATTGGCAGTTCCGCAGATGCGCCCGCCGCGCTCATCGCGAGGAGCCAAGACGAGTACCGTGATGTCCGGGTGAACGGTCTTTCTTACAGGGTTTTGCAGCGGGAGGCACTTCGCGTGATCGACCGCGCGGAAAACGATGGCGTTGGTCTCCGCCGGCCCGTCACCATTCTTTATGCGTCCCCGGAAGGGCGTGTCTGGCGCGAAATCCTGGAGGCGGCGAGCTTTGATCTCATCAGCATTGCGCTGGCGGCCATCGCCACCATGTTCCTGGTAGTGGTTCTCCTCCGGCGTGAGTTGAGGCCGTTGGCTGACCTGACTGCGGCGGCAGCTCATCTGTCCGCACCTGCAATGGAATTCGAGGCTCCATCCTCTGCTCTGGCAGTGCGAGAATTGCGGCCTCTCGCTCACGTCTTGGAAAGTGCGGTGGTGCGGCTGCGTGACTCCTTTGCGAACGAGCACCGGTTCGTTGGTGATGCGGCCCACGAATTGAAGACCGCGATCGCGGTGGTTCGCTCCTCTGTGCAGGTGCTCATGTTGAAGCGCCGGACGGGCGAGGAATACAGCGTGGGACTGGAGCGCATTTTTGAAGATACCCAGCGAGTGGAAGGCCTTGTGACGCAAATGCTCCAGCTGGCACGTTTGGAAGAAGGAGGCTTTGCGGACGTGCCCGCCGTTGACCTCGGCGGCGTACTCCGATCCGTTGCAGCACACCTAGAGCCGATCGCGCACAGCCGCAGTGTCGAGATCGAAGTTCAAAGTCCGTCGAACCTTCTCGTGAGGCTGCAGCCGGAGTCGGCCGAAGCACTCCTGTCGAACCTCGTCCTGAATGCAATACAGCACAGCAAGCCCGGCACGTCCGTTTCATTATCTGCGGCACCAGTCACTACGGGTGGCGTTCGGCTCGAGGTAGCGGACCATGGGGATGGGATCGGACCAAACGCATTGCCTCATATCTTTGAGCGTTTCTATCGCGAAGATACTTCACGGTCTCGGGATACGGGCGGGACGGGTTTAGGTCTTGCGATCTGCAAATCCATCGTGGACGCGGCGGGTGCCACGATCGCGGTTGAGAGCGCAAGCGGCATCGGAACGCGGGTAGAAGTGACCTTCAGCGGCTCTTAATCCCACCCGTGGATACTAAGGTGCGCTCCAGACCGGAGCTACGAGGAACATATGAATTCGATTCGGCTCGGCTCCCTGGCAGCGATGGCACTTTGCGCCTCGGCTACCTGCGCCTTCGCACAACAGCCTTACAGCGTAATCGACCACTGGAAGATCGGTGGAACGGGTGGATGGGACTACCTGCTGGCGGACCCTTCTTCCCACCGCCTGTACATCACGCACGGACCACGCGTCGAGGTTCTGGATACCCAGACGGGCAAGCCGGTAGGCGCGATCACTGGATTGAAGGGAACCCATGGTGTCGCACTCGACCCAGATGGGCGGTTCGGATATATCAGCGATGGTGGCGCGAATGCGGTGGTGGTCTTTGACCGCAAAACGCTGGCGGCGGTTGCATCCATTCCGGCCGGCACGAATCCTGACGGCATTGCGTATGAACCTGTAACCAAGACAGTGTGGGCCTTCAATGGACGGAGCCAGAACGTTACGGTGATCGATACGGCGAGCCGTACGGTGTCGGCGACCATCGCGCTGCCCGGTAAACCGGAGTTCCCGCAAGCCGATGGGAAAGGCCACGTGTTCGACAATATCGAAGACAAGAACACGATTGTGGCGTTGGACGCGAAGAGTAAGACACTGACCGGCACCTGGCCCCTGACCGGCTGTGATTCGCCCTCGGGACTTGCCATCGATCAGGCACACGGACGTCTGTTCGCCGTGTGCGACGGCAAGAAGATGGCCATTGTAGATACAGCGAATGGTAAGCAGATCGGAACCGCAGGGATCGGTGACGGGCCGGATGCCGCAGGATTCGATCCAAGTAGGCAGCTTGCCTTTGCTTCCAGTGGTGACGGCATGCTCGCTGTGGTCGATGCGGCTCACGGCTACAACACGATCGAGATGCTGCCCACCATGAAGGGTGCGCGTACGATGACCTACGACGAAGGAAACGATCTTGTGTACGTGGTGACGGCAGAGTTGGGTCCTCGTCCTGAGCCGACCGCAACGAACCCGCGGCCCCGGCCTGCGATTGTCCCTGATTCGTTTCAGGTGATCGTCATCGGCCGCAAGTAGCCATGTCACGACAACAAGGGCCCGCCGTTATGGCGGGCCATTTGCTTGCCCGCAGGCCGATCTAAGCTGTCACGGCTCCCGGCACGTGGTTGCGTGTGAGCAGGTAGTAGATGACCGGCGTCACAATGAGGCTTAGCAGCAGGGAGATCATCACGCCGCCGATCACGGCTATGGCGAGAGGCTGCAGCATTTGTGATCCTGCACCCAGTGCCAGCGCCAAAGGCAGCATGCCCGACACCGCAGCAAGCGCTGTCATCAGGATGGGCCGGAGTCGGCGCTGAGCCGCCATCACCATCGCGCCGCGAGCGTCGGAACCTCCGGTTCGAAATCGCTCATCTGCATCGAGGAGCAGGATGCCGTTCTTTGCAACAATACCGATCACCATGATGAGCCCCATAAACGAGGCGACATTAAAGGTGGTCCCGGTAAGCAGCAACGCTCCAACAACGCCGCCGATGGATAGCACCGAAGATGCAAGGATGGCTGTAGGTGCAGCAAAATTGCGGAACTCTGTTAGCAGCACACCGAAAACCAGAATGAGTGCGAGGACAAGAACGCGCAGCAACTCCGAGAATGACTTCTGCTGCTCCTGGTAGGTGCCCCCGTACTCCACACGTACGCTGGACGGCAGTTGCATGGCTTGCACCCGCGCCTGCACCTGATTCACGGCTGTGCCGAGATCTGTGCCTTCGAGCCGGGCAGTCACGACGACGAGCCGCTGCAGGTTTTCGCGCCGAATTTCATTCTGGGGCGGAAGCTCCGTAATAGAGGTCATGGAGCCCAGTGACGCCGTACGGCCGGATCCCGAGTTAAAGACAGTGTTACTGATCGTCTCCAGGTTCCGGCGGGTTTCATCGCCTAGACGAACGCGAATGGTATAGGGCCGGCCGTTCGCGATGAGCGGGTCAGTCACGGTGACGCCATCCAGGATCGAAGTGGCGTCTTCGGCAACCTCCGTGGGTGTGAAGCCGAGCCGCTGGGCGAGCTGTGGGTCCACCTGGAAGTTGGTTGCGGGACCGCTGATGGTGTTGTCCACGCCGTTCTCCACGTCGACCACGCCATCTACTTTGCTGATCTCCTTCGCAACGCGTGGCCCAAGATCGTTCAACAGCGTTGGGTCGTTGGCGAAGAGCTTGATCTGTATTGGCTCCGGGGCGTTGGAGAGATCGCCGATGTTGTCCTGCAGCACCTGCGTAAACTCCACATCCAGCTCGGGCTCCGTGTTCTTGATCTGTGCACGGACATCCGCTATGACCTCGTCGATGGCTCGGCTGCGCTTGTCTTTCAGCTTGACGGTGATGTCGCCTGTGTTGGCTTCCGTGACGGCCGCCAAGCCCATCTGCAGCCCTGTGCGACGGCTGGTGGTTTCCACCTCAGGCGTGTCCTTCAGGATGTTCTGAATGTGAGCCATCACATGATTGGTGGCGTTCAAGGAACTGCCAGCCGGCATCACGTAGTCGAGAATGAAGCCGCCTTCGTCCATTTCCGGGAGCAGATCCGAGCCGAGCCCGCGATAAGCGAAGTACGTGCCGGCTATGAGCGCAACACAGAGAAGGCCCAGCCAGAGAGGGCGCGAGAGCGACCAGTCAAGTGCAAGGCGGTGCGCATGCAGAATGCGTCCCATCACCGGTCCACTTTCGCCGTCCTCCCCATTCGCGTGGGTATGTCCAGGCTCGTTCTTGTGAGGACCAAGAAGCAGGATGGCAAGGCCGGGAGTGAAGCTTACAGCTAACAGGAGGGAGGTGAGCAGCGACACAGTCATGGTGATCGCCAGCGCCCGAAAGAAGCTACCAGTGACGCCGGTGACCGCAACGAGCGGAAGAAATACCACGACTGGTGTGATCGTAGAGCCGATCAACGGCCGCGAAATTTCGTGAAGGGCCTTACGTACGGCCTCGAGGCGAGACTCCCCCGCATCGCGGTGCAGGACAATGTTCTCGACCACAACAATGGCGTCATCGATTACAAGACCGATGGCAGCGGCGAGACCGCCAAGCGTCATGAGGTTAAAGCTCTGGCCTATGGTCCAAAGCACGAGTACCGTAACGGACACCGTGACGGGAATGACCAGACCGGCAATCAGGGACGACCGCCAGTCGCGAAGAAACAGGAAGAGGATAATGCAAGCCAGCACGAGGCCAATCACGATGGCGTCGCGCACGCTGGCGATACTTTCGCGCACAATCTGGGACTGATCGTAGAAGGGCTCCAGCCTTGTACCGCGTGGGAGATCCTTGCGCAGCAGCGCGACCTGGGAGGCTACCGCATCCGCCACGCCGACGGTGTTGCTGCTCGGTTGTCGCGCGATGTTCAGGAGAACGGCTGGCTTATCATCAGCGCGCACGACCGTGTACACCGGTTGCGTCGCGGGTACGACGCTGGCGACGTCGCCGACCCGCACCGGCGCACCGTTTGCTGTGGTCTTAACCGCGAGCTGCTTCAACGATTCGGCGTCATGTGCCTGGGCGCCTACGAGCCCCAGCACCAGTTGGTGATCCTGCTCGTACAGCCCGGGTGAATCGATGATGTTGGATGTCTGGATTGCGTTGGTCAGGTCAAGAATCGTCACCCCGGCTGCCTGCAGTTTGGCAAGATTGGGAATCACGTGAAACTCTGGCACGGCGCCACCCTGGATCGTGACGGTGCTCACACCGTTCACCCGGTTCAGTGGCGGTTTCAACGTATAAGTGGCCAGCTCCCAAAGCTGCGTCTGTGAAAGTTTGCTTGAAGTGAGGCTGTAGCCGAGGATGGGGAACGTTGCGAAGGTGAGACGGTTGGTTGTGAGCTTTGCCGTGGAAGGCAGGGACTGTTGCACTTTGCTCAACGCGGAGTCGACAAGCTGCAACGTCCGGAACATGTCCACAGACCAGTCGAAAAAGAGGCTCACTTCCGCAGAGCCGCGGCTTGTCGTGGAGCGCACAGTTGCCAGACCCGGAACACTGTTCACGGCGTCTTCGATGGGTTTGGTGATGGTGACCTGCATCTGCTCCACGGGCATGACGCCGTTATCGACTCCGATCACGACACGCGGAAAGTTCGTTTCCGGAAAAACAGCAATCGGTGTGCGGAAGAACGCGTATACCCCTGCCAAGGTGAGGGCTACCGCGAGAAACAGAATCGTGCGGACTGATCGCGAGAGCCAGTAGCTCTCGCCGTCCGTGCCCACCGGGGGAGCAGGAGGTGGTTGCATCAGTCCCCGTCCTTGCCCTTGGTTTCAGCCTTGTCCTCGTCATCGCCGCCCGGCTTGCGAACCGTCACCTTTGTGCCTTCGTCCAGGCCGTATCCGCCTTCCGTGATCACGTTGTCGGAGGTCGAGATCCCAGAAAGAATCTGCACGGTATCCGGTGTGCGGATGCCTGCCGTTACCGGGCGTTTGTGCGCGACGCCATCGGTGCCGATTACCATGACTGCCGTTCCGTTTTCCTGGCCTGGCAGGATGGCCGCCGCGGGAAGCTGCAGCGCATCGGGGATCGTTGTACCCAGAATGACCGCGTGCACGGGCGTGCCAACCTTCAGGTGTCCATCGGCGTTGGGCAGCCTGAGCCAAACCTCCACGGTGGTCGAGCCGGGATCCAGTGCAGGGCTGATAAAGGAAACCGTCGCGTTCACCGGCTCGTCAACGCCAGGAACATGGACAGCCGCTTTGTGGCCGAGTGTCAGCTTCTGCGCTGTAGCCTGGGCCAGGTGCAATTTGGCCAGAAGGGAAGAGGTATCCATGACCGTGACGACCGGAGTACCTGCGGCTGCGGTTTCGCCGGGGAAAAGTGGCCGGTCCGTCACCACCCCGTTGATGGGGCTGCGCAGGCTCGCGTAACTGAGTTGCGCGTCTGCATTCTCGAGTCGGCCCTTAGCGGAAGTGAGCTGGCCTTCGGCGGACTCCTTATCGGTGACGCGGGTGGTCCTCGCGAACGCCTCAGCGTGCTCCCGGGCGGTCTCGTACGTAGCTTTCGCCTGGGCCTCCGCCGCTACGGCCGCGTCCGCATCGCGGCCTGAAAGAGCGCCTTGGTGGTAGAGCTTCTGGCGTTCCGCTGCAGTTCTTTGCGCGACTCCTAACGCCGTCTCCAGTTGCGCAGCGTCAAGTTGCGCCTTCTTCAATTCCTCTGGGATCGTCGCGTTCGTAGCCGCTGTGTAGCTGGCCTGTGCTGCTTTCACGGCGCCCTGGCTTTCCTGCGCGCTGCCCTGCAGATCGCGATTTTCCAAGGTGAGCAGCAGCTGACCGCGGTGCACGTGGGCCCCGCGCTGGACGTACTCGGCCCGCACCGGCGCACTGATCCGAGGCGAGAGGGCCGCTTCGGAGAGAGGCGCAAGGATGGCGTCCGCTGCAATCTCCTCCGAGATGGGAGCTTTGGTCGGATGAGCGGCCTGCACTGTCACCGACACATCCGGCGCTTCCGCCTCCTTTTTCTTGCAACCCGTGGCAAGGCAGCACAGAACAGCAAAGGCCACGGCGGAGCGAAAGGGCTGGTAAGGCGAGGGAATGGGGTTCATGTCAGAAGGTACCCGTGAGCGTTTGTAAGTTCGCGAGTGCAAGCTGGTAGCGTGCGTTGCCGTCGATGCGGGCATTCTCTGCGGAGGTCAGCGTGCTCTGGGCGTCTACGACCTCCAGCACGGTGCTTTCTCCGTCGACATACCGCAGCTCTGTGAGGCGAAGGCTTTCACGAGCTGTCACCACCGTCGCGTCCAGAGAAGCCAATTGCTTGTCCGCCGCCTCTGCTTCTGCGTAGAACTCTGCAAGATCGGCAACGAGGCGGCGTTGAGCCGCTGTGAGCGCGACCTTGGCGGCGTTCTCGCGGAGGCGGCTCTCCTTGATCTTGCGCTCGGTGGAAAGCCAATCCCAGACGGGAATGTCCAATTGCGCGCTCATGGAATAGCCCAGGTTGTGTATGCCGTCAGGCCCGTTAACGCCGAAGTTCGTTGCGTCGATGCCATAGGTGAAGTTCAGGTTGAGTTCGGGCAGCAAAGCGGTCCGGGAGGTGTAGGTCTCCGCCTGACTCACCTGCAGCGATGCAAGCGCGCTGCGCAGTTCGGGATTGTCTTTGCGAGCCAGAGTATCGATATCCTCGCGACCCGGAAGCAGCGGGGGTGCAGGGTTTTGGGCTAGATCGAAACGTCTCTCCGGATTGGGGTACAGCAGAACTGCAAGCTCCAGTCTCGCCTTGTCGGCGGCCAGATGAGCATCGGCCAACTCGCGTTGACGCTGCTGCTGTAGCAGCTGTGCCTTCAATACGTCAGCGTGCGCCGCCTCGCGTGCCCCCTCGCGTTTCTGGGTAATGTCGACGAAACGGTCGGCCTCCGCGAGCGCCTGCTGGGCGACATCAATTTTGCTCATCCCTGAGTTCAGCCCATAGAAGAGTAAAACCACTGTGCTAACGAGGCCGCGTCGCGCAATCTCAAGTTCGGCTTGCGCGCGGGCGGCGTTGGCGTCCGCCAAACGGATTCCCCCGACCTGCCCCAGTCCAAGGGTCTCGTCGAACACGCCCTGGCTGGCATATTCGCGTACGGCGTTGTTCGCGATGAAGATGGGTGCTGGGGCGTTTGTTGTCTGGCCGATGCGGCTGGCCGGTACGCCGTTCGGCTGCGTATAGATCGCCTGGTTGTGGTAGGTCGCCGTCGGCAGCAAGGCCGCGCGCGCATTGGTGCGTTCCAGCGCAAGCGCTTTTTGTTCAGCCTTAGCTGCTGCAAACGCGGGCTCGTTTGCCATCGCGCGGGCGATGGCTTGATCGAGAGTCAGCGTCTCCGGTTGCTGTGGAACAGGCGCTAGTGCTTGCGCGCTCAATACGCGGGTGCCAGCGTAAAGAATCCATGAGGCTCCAGCAAAGAGCCTGAGAAGAGCCATAGGACCAAGATAAGGCCAGCGGCTTAAGCCACGCTGAAACGGTGGCTGTTCCGACGCGATGCGGAATACTTAAGAGGCGCTCGCAGGAGCGCCTCTTCTTGTCTGATGGCGCAAGGGTGACAGTCACAACTTCTGTGCCACCGCACATCTCAGCTGAGGGGACGCGTGAATTCAAGTGCATTGCCTTAAGCGATGCCCATGCCGCCGGTGACTCCGTAGATCTCGCCTGTGATGTAGCTGCCCTCCTGCGACGCGAGAAGGACGTACACGGGTGCTAACTCAACGGGCTGGCCAGGCCGCTTGTAGGGTGTTTTTCCTCCAAGCTTCTTCAGCTTCTCTTCCTCACCATCGGCTTCCTGCAGCGGCGTCCAAATCGGGCCGGGTGCGACTCCGTTAATGCGGACGCCGTGCTCTTCCATGAAAGGCTGGCTGAGTCCCTTGGTGAAGTTCGCAATGGCGGCCTTAGTCATGGCGTAGTCGAAGATATTGGCCGAGGGGTCATATCCCTGAACACTGGTGGTGTTGATGATGGAGGCGCCTGGCTTGAGATGCGGGAGAGCGGCTTTTGTGATCCAGAAGAGCGCGTAGACGTTGGTCTTCATGAGTGCGTCGAAGCGCTCGGTTGAAGTCTGGAGGATGCCCTCGGTCTTGCCCATCTTGCCCGCGTTATTGACCAGGATGTCGAGCCCCCCGAGCTGTTCCACGGCGTCAGCTACCAGGCGCTGGCAGACGCCCTCATGAGAGATGTCGCCGGGCAGGAGCACGGCTTTGCGACCGGCCTCGCGGATGTACTTCGCCACCTCTTCGGCATCCTGCTGTTCGGCGGGCAGGTAGGAGATGGCGACATCGGCGCCTTCGCGCGCAAAGGCGATCGCGGCAGCACGGCCTATGCCCGAGTCAGCACCGGTAAGCAGCGCTTTACGGCCCGTAAGACGACCGGAACCCTTATAGGAAAGCTCGCCGCAATCCGGTTTTTCGCTCATCGCCGTCTGCGTCGCGGGGGCTGGCTGAACTTCGATGCTGGAAGGTGGGCCCGGATATTGGGAACGTGGGTCCTGGGGGGTGATGAGATCGGTTGGCATGCTGCTCCTTACAAAATGGCCTGGGTAGCTTTCGCTACGCAGTAAGTGAGATGCGTCGTTGCCGGTAGAGTTTGGGCCAGATGGAGGGGCTGTGCTGGGATGCCTGGTTTGAATGCAGCGACGGTGCTTGGCTGGAACACTCCGGGATGGGCCGAAGCTGTCCCCCGGCCTTCATCCATCAGAACGACTGCCGATACAACCGAAATTCGCTCGGAGGGAACATTGCTACTCGCCGCGTAGTACGAGATACCCCATTCAGTCGATGATTGGTGATAAGAGCCCTACGCCCTGGGCTCCGCAAGGTAAGGGCGGGAGTAGTTCAGCGGCAGAACGTCAGCTTCCCTTTGCCACAATCTCCCAAAGTGTAGGAAATGTCGAAAGTCGCACTTTCACTCAGGTCTCCGGCGTATTCAGATGTTTTCTGCGCACCTGGGTACATCGGCAAAGGTAAACAACTCTAGCCTGAATTCTCACTTTGGCTTTCCGTGACAGAAGTGGATAGTGAACCTGAGAGTGCTTGCCGGGCTCTCGTGATTGTTGATCAGCATTCTGAAACGTACGGTCACAACTTCGAATAGTCCCGTCCTTAGTGATCCGGTAAGTATGGAGTCTGACCCAGGCACAATGTCCAATGATCCACGATCTTGGCCGGGCAAGATCGCCGCCGCGATGTGCATTTTTGCCGATGTGTGATGGGCCGTACAGGAGATGATTCCTCTTCGGGTTACGGTTGGGTGCCCGACTGTCCCTCGTGTTCCTCATCCCAGCGCAGTTCGACGCAAGCGGAAATCATCGTTCATCACCGTGTGCGGGCAGATTTGCGGATTCAGCATCATGGGGCGTCTTTGATGCAGCAGGTGGCGGAGGACGGGAGATCTAGTGGCCGGTCGAAGCGGCGACGTGGTAGATCTGTCTCGCCAAGTTGAGCTTATGTTTGGAGGTCGGGGCGGAGGCGTATTGTTTGCAGAGATCACCCAACTCTGCCCCTTCTGCGTAGAGCTGCTGGAGCAGCTTGGGCAGATCGATCGTCCAGCGGCGCGCTTTGCGGAAGTGGTGGTACACCGCTTCGACCACGAGGTAGTCGCAGCGGATGACACCGGCCAGGGCGTGGCTCGGATCGCGTTCGCTGCGGATCACAAAGCGCTCTGCCGAGTGGAGCAGGCGCAGAAGCCGTGCATGTGCCATCGCAACTTCTCTCTTTGAGAGAGGCTGGGGGCCACGTTCCCAGACCTCTTTGGCGAAGGCGTGCAGTTCTGCGACGGCGCCCTCCGGGTCGTACACACGGACAGCGCTGATGGAGGCGTTCAGCGTTACTTCGAAGTCTCGGGTGTGCGGTTGCGCTTCAAGAAGCGCACGGAACTGCTCAGGCGTGCCTGCCAGGAGATCCAGGCCAAATCCGCCGAGGACACGGTACTCCCGTGACGGAACAGCGCCGCGAACCAGCACAAGTACATCGATGTCACTGAAAAGATCGCAAGTGCCTCGGGTGCGCGAGCCGTGCAGGGCGATGCCGATGGGGTTGCACAAAAAGGCAACCGCTTCGAGCACATGCTGCGTGTTGAGAAAGGAAGGGAGCTGGACGGGTGAATAGCGGCTTCCGGACCTTCCAGGCTGGAGCTCAGTTGTAGGCAGGTTCCGGAGCAGATTCGTTCCTGGCGGGCTGCTGTGCTCGTTGGTCGGCTTCACGTTTCCTTTGCCGGTTGTTGGTGTTCCAGTAGCGGGCTCGGCTTGCTGCCTGTGAGGACACCTGTTTACTGATCGCGTCCAGGCATACACGCTCCGGTTCGGTCAGCTCCGGATGCCAGATGTCGATCAGGAGCACCAGCCGTTCGTCATCAGTGTTGTTCCACACCTCGTGCTCGTAGAAATCGTCAAATACAAGCGCTTTGCCGACCTGCCATGAAAGGACGCGGTCCTTCACCCGCATGCCGCAGTCACCTTCGGGTATGTCGATGCCGAGATGGAGACGCAGGCGGGAGTTGGTCCCGCCACGGTGGGGAGCGATGGTTGTATGCGGCTTCAATCGCGAGAGGTAGATCAAGCCAGCCGACGTGCGGACGTCGCTGGAGCTTTCAAGTAGCTCTGTGAGAAAGGGCATTCGCTCGCAGTTCTTGATCTGCTTCTTGCCTGTCTCGAAGAGCATCAGGACCTCCCAGCGGCCTGTGCGACCGATCGGCTCTGCTTCGGAATGGAAATGTTCATCCGAAACGGCGCGAATCTCGCCTTTTATGGTGTCGAAGTTGGCTTCCAGCGCGCGGCTGAGGGGAATCGTTGTGGGATCGTGGATGGGAGAGCTGGTCAGGCCTGGGTACCAGCCCGTATTCATCTGTCCGGCGCCGCCTTGGCTGATGCGCCACAGGTACTGGTAGAAGCGATACGGCAACGGGGTGATCGCGGAGCTTTCGGGTACCGCAGAGAGCTTGCGATGGAGTGGCAAACGGCCTTCAGCTACCCCAATCCACTCCTCCCAAGTGAGCCGCTTATCCCAGAGCACACCACGCTTCGCGAACATGCCTGCGGCTTCCGCAGCGAGGCGTGCGCGCTGGGTTGGATCGCTGGCGAGCGCTGCGGCGATCGCGGCAAGTTCGGGCAGGAACGGCGCGATTCGCTGGGCGGACGCCAGGCGCTCCCTAGCGATCTGCTCGTCGCCGGCCAGCGATGCCAGGCACTCCTCATACAAATCGCGGAGGTGCAGTTCGTCGTGCAGCCCCAAGTCGCCACTGACGTGCTGCAGTAGATAAGGTGCACGCGTTTGGATCAGCTTTGCCGCGCTGGCGCACCTCGAAAGGTGCACGCCTGGACCGCCCCCGGGGGCGCGGTCCTGTTCCAAAAGGTTGGCGATGTGCACCAGCAGAAAATCTTCAGCCTGAAAGCGGGGTAGAAAAACTTCCGCGGCCGGAAGTGATGCCCGTCTTGGCGATGGCGCCGGAACAAAGCGCAAGGTTGCCCCTGCGGCCTCGCGCATACCCGTCTGAAGATCGTCCATG
>CAXTGN010000053.1:1375-2599 GCA_964243455.1 uncultured Acidobacteriaceae bacterium | reverse complement strand
GAGCATAGAGAAGGCGTAGATGTTCGCCTCCAGCGTCTCACCAAGGAGATCGGCTAGAAGCGGCCGGCTTTCTGAAGAGGCAGCCTGGTGACGGTACACAGGGGTGGAGTAGATGCTGTGAAACAAGCCGAGCGCAATCGTCTCCTCCGGCTCACCCCACTTTCTCAGAGCTTCTCCGGTTCCAACCAGGTGGTCGCGCAGGGTGCGATCCCCATGCCGTAGCGAATCCACCCGTAGCGACTCAAGCACCATGTTGTGGAGAGGGGAAAGGGAACAATCCGGCATTAGGATGGCCCCCACGAATCACCACCGCCCCCGCCATCCCCGCCTCCACCATCTCCGCCACCACCACCATCTCCGCCGCCAGAGTCGCCGAGGTCGCCGGATCCAGTATCTCCCGGAGTGTAGGTGTAGACACTATCAATGGGCGCCCAATCGACGATGGTGGAGGTTACCACCTCGACGACGACGTCGGTAGAAGGCTCAGAGATGTTGACGGTGTCGCTGTCGCTGAGGGGATCCATCACAAAGGTGATGTCGCCGGTGTTGGTGTCGGTTTGAGAGACGCTGCAGGATCCGCCATCACCGTCGCTCTGGCCGCCAAAGCCGGCGTTCGTGAGGCGGGACGCGGTGCGACCTGCTGGGGCGGGACGGTTTTGCGACAGGGCCAGCAGAGCGGCAAGCGCCTCGCGCTGGTGAGATGTTATTTCCGCGCTGCGTGTGAGGTTAGAGGTGGTGTCGGTCTGGTTCACTTGGTACCTCCGCTAGCGCGATGAACAAAGGTGTAATTAACCCGCTTTTGCAGGGTGGCTGCCTTGATGCTACGGAGAAAGGTGACCGGGTTATTCTGGAGCCGCTCCAGCAGGGTCGTAGCATAGGCGCGCTTCGCTTCTACATAGACACGGCGGTTGTAGGGCAGATAGGTGGTAATGAACTCATGCTTGTTGAGGTAGGCGGTCAGGGCATTGACGACACGGGTGGTACTGGCGCCTCGGTTGACAAGGGCGCGCAGCTTGTTGGCAAGGTCGTGTTCTGCAGCCTGCCGTACCCGGGTGTGCAGCTCGAACTGTCGGTCAGAGCCGAGCAGTTCTGTGTTGTTGGCCACAGCAGCTTTCAGGTTGAACGTGACACCGGTGGCCGAGGCCAGTTTTGTCGCCAAAAAACGCTGGCTGACACTTTTGTGCAATAATGCGGGCGTGAAATTCAATGAGCCGGACGCGGCAG
>CAXTGN010000053.1:0-1365 GCA_964243455.1 uncultured Acidobacteriaceae bacterium | reverse complement strand
GCAGCGAATTGCGTGATGGAGAAGAACGGGGTGATCAGCAGACCATTTTTCGCCGGGAGCACCGGGCGATGGGCGGTATAGATGCTGCCCTTCCCAGTAGCTACTTGAAGGATCTTGGGAACGCAGAACTGATCGTCACCGTTCGTAATCCAGAGCTCGCCACTCACGGAGGCGATGGGCGTGGAAGTGGCATTGTTGACCAAAAAGGAACTCGGCAGCAGCGCTTTGACTAGTGGATGTGCAGCGGCAATGGCGAAGGAGCGCGCCATAGCCGAGGTAAACTCTGGGTCGTTGACGCTGTGGACGGTGAGGGTGTTGTGAAGGCTTTGCGTGGCGGCGACCGCCGAGCGTAGGGCGCCGGACCAGCCCAGCTGCGCTGAGAAGGCGATTGCGCCACCCGCCTTCAGGACGTTTCTTCGATCAACGGACATACATTCTCCCTTGTGTTGGGGCTGCACTACAGACTTTTCTAGCGATCTGATTGTCGGCCAGCGAACTGGCCGACAATCCAAAGAACCGCTCCGGAAACGCCGATCCAGAACCAGTGACCATGCCGATGCACATCCGGAAAGAGGTCGCGACCGAGGAGCAGGCTGACGGCCATGATCAGAAGGCCGAGGGCGCCAACCTGCTTCCAGCGACTGCGGGCGTCCATGGGCCTAGTTGCACGCCATGATGCTGAGCAGGTCCGTGATGGCGGACAGCGCACCAACCGAACCGGTGCTGAGGGATTGACAGACCTCCGTCGCTTCGGACATCAGCGCCGCCGCCTCAATAGCGCCAATGCCGTCCGTGGCAATCACGAAAGCCACGGTTGCCGCCAGGGCTCCACCGTCGCAAAGAAGGATGAACGGCAAGGTCATCGAGGTGAGGGCACCACCCAGCGCGGTGAGCGCCTGACATACGTCTTTTTTGGTGATGCCGCAGAAAGAAACTCGCCGGAGGTGCGGATGTCCTTGAAAGATGGCCGGGGCGATGCGCGGAGTGCCCGGTGTAGCAGTCCCGCTCGCCTGCGACATCATGCGCATGAGATCGGAGACCGCAAGGAGGGAGCCGCTGTAGCCCCTCTTGCGTAGCTGCGTCCGGGCCTGGGCGTAATGATCACCCGTGGGCAGTGTGTAGGGCGCGAGTTCCCTACCTTGTACTCCCGGGTTGTGGGAACGGAGCCGGTCCATCATATCGTCGGGGTATCGGGCCGACGATATATTGTTGGTTTCAGGCAAGAGGCGGTCGAGGTAGCGGTCCACCGTTAGGCTGGCAATGTGCGAACCCAGGGCAGAACTGGCCTGTGCGGCAAGATCAAAGTCCGAAGCAGACCCTTGCCCGGCGAGAATGTTGGCAAGGGCTGCGTTGGCATTGCTCTCG
>CAXTGN010000052.1:235-16166 GCA_964243455.1 uncultured Acidobacteriaceae bacterium | reverse complement strand
GGCTGGCCCGGCGTGCAATGGCTGATCTTCGGCCTCGCGGGATCCGAGCCGACCGCGCGGCTGTTCGAGATCACCGACGGCCAGGTCATCGAGCACCCGCTGCAGGTGGATTAGCGTGGCCCGCCTCCGGGAGGCCCTGCTGGTCTGCCCGGGATGCGGTGCGCTCGGCGACCGCGACGAGCGCTTCTGCGCGCCCTGCGGGCTGCCGCTCGTGCACGACGTCGACGCCTCGGCGGCGGCGCCGAGCCCGGCGAAACACCCCGCGTCGACATCCTCGGCGCCCGGCAAACCATCGATATGCTGTCCGTTATGGGAGACAAGACCGCTGGAAGTCTCTCGCCGGCTGAAGACCAGCTCCTGCAATCGGCCCTTTTCGACCTCCACATGGGCTTCCTCGAAATCACGCAAGCCCTCGCCCGCCAGGCCGCGCAGCGGCAGCCCACCCCCGGCGGTATGCCGCCCATGGGTGCCGGACCACGCATCGTCCGCTGAGCAACATGGCATCGGTGTAGAGGGGCATGGATCCAAGCTTGTTGTCATTCCCGAAGGGAATCTGCGGTTCTTCTTTTGCCGCCTTCCTCCACACCCTCTGCTGTGATTGCATGCAATTAGCCTCTGCCCACGTACACTTCTCTTACACGACCTCAGACCACCTCATCCCCTGTTTACTGACTGGTAACCAGAGCGAAAGCGCTTTGTTGTCAAGATCTTGAATCAAACACAGGGGGAAGGGGAGCTCGGTTAGCCCCGCAATGCAAGCCACGCTCACATTCCTCGGAACAGGCACCTCCATGGGCGTCCCTACCCTCGGCTGCCAGTGTGCGGTGTGTACGGACGCGCGCCAGCCAGGCTCGCTCAACCGCCGCACCCGCCCCTCCGTCCTGCTCACCTACGGCGAAGATCCCGCAACAGGGCGGCCTCACCACGTCCTGATCGATACCGGCCCGGACTTTCACGCCCAAGCCACACGTATCAACCTGTCTCACGTCGATGCCGTCCTCTACACCCACTCGGCATGGACGACCTCCGGCCTTTGTCCTTCGGCCACGCCCACGCGCTGCCACTCTTCGCGGACGAACAGACCGCGCAGGTCATCGAGCGCGTCTTCGAGTACACCTTCCGCAAAAACAACCGCTACCCAACCAGCGCCCGCGTCGTTCTACACCGCATCCCGGAGGAGCCCGGCGATGCCATCGAGCTCTTCGGCGCTCGATTCATCCATGTTCCCGTCACCCACGGGCCCACCACCATTGTCGGCTACCGTTTCGGCGCCGCTGCCTACCTCACCGACCTCAACGACATCCCTGACACCAGCATGGCCCTCTTACAGGACCTGGACATCCTGATCCTCGACGCGCTGCGCCGCCAGCCCCACCCCAGCCACGCGCACGTAGAGAAGTCCATCGAACTCGTGAACCGCATCCAGCCGAAACGCGCCTTCTTCACCCACATCAGCCACGACCTCGATCACCTGTCCACCAACGCCAATCTTCCCTCGCCCATTCAGCTCGCGTACGACGGGCAACAGCTCCTCTTCGATATCGCCTGATGCAGACTGCCTTCTCTCTCGAAGAGCTCGCCACGCTCCCCGGTGCCGACCGCCCCTCCGTAGTTACAATCGGCAACTTCGATGGCGTCCACATAGGCCATCAGACCGTCATCGCCGCGGTCCGCGCCAGCGCCGCCGGCCAAAATGCGCGTTCCGTGGTGGTGACCTTCGACCCGCACCCCGCTCGCGTTCTCGGAAACAGCCTGAACACCGCGCTCATTACTCCCCTGCCGCGCAAGCTGGAGCTGCTCTCGGCGACCGGCGTCGACGTTACGCTCGTTCTCCCCTTCGACGAAGCGCTCCGCACCCTTACAGCCCGCCAGTTCGCACAACAGGTGCTCTGCAATGCCCTGCATACGGCGGAGATCCACGAAGGCGAAACCTTCCGCTTCGGACACCGCGCCGAGGCCGATATCGCCGGCCTGACGGAGTTGGGCCAGGAACTCTGTTTCACCGTGAAGGCCTACCGGCCGATCCTGCGGCGCGGCGCGCCTGTCTCCTCGAGCCGCATCCGCGCGCTGATCGCTGGCGGGGATATGAAATCCACTCGCGCGCTTCTAGGCCGGCCCTTTTCTCTCGACAGCACACCCGCGAAAGGCCGTGGCTACGGCACCCGCTACGCCGTCCCAACCATCAACCTTGCAACTCCCGACGAACTCCTGCCCGCTCACGGCGTCTACGCCACGACGCTCCGCATCGGCGGTGGTCAGAATTCCCTACTGTTCCAGGGGGTCACCAATGCCGGCAACCGACCAACCTTTGGCGCCGATTCTTACGCCATCGAAACCCACCTCTTCGATTTCACTTCGGTGGACCTCACGGAACAAACGGCCCTTCGCCTGACGTTCCTACAACGTCTTCGCGAAGAGCGCCGGTTCCCCACGCCCGGGGACCTCAAGGCCCAGATTGGCAGAGACGTAGTAAAGGCAAACCGCTTTTTTCATCTCTGCCGCGTGCTCGGCACATCCCAGACATAAGTCCCGGCAACCATCACCTATCAGAGTAGGGACGTAACCATGCCTCCCGGAACCGCGACTAAACCCTTACGCCAGTGCCAGGTTCATGTTGCGGATCGCCTCGTCGATCTCTCGGGTGTTCTTGAAGCCCACCGTAGCGCAGTCGATGCCCGCATGCCGAAAGGCGAACTTCATCGCATCCTGACGATCCTGCTGCTGCGTGAACTTCCCTGCTCCCGAAAGCTTCATGCCCACGACGCCCATCCCGTCCGCCTTGACCTGGCGCACGTGATCGACCACCTCGTTCACGTGATCCGGGTTGTCGTTGTCCGCCGAGGTCGGCCCGTCCATCCGGGTGCCGTTGTGGTTCATGCGGATCATGGCGACTTCGAGCCACTTGTTCCCAGGCATCTGCCGCAAGGCAGGCAGACCATGCACCGAGGCGCCCCGGGCCCGCACCAGCTTCTTCGCCTGCGCCTCCTGGATGCCGTCCTGCCAGCGAGCCGTTTCGCTCACCCAGTCGGAGGTATGCTGCCAGTGCAGTAGCAGGATGTCGAAATACTCGGTCTGAGAGGTGCGACGCATCTGATCGAAACGCTTGGCCGGATCCGTTTCCTGATCCGTCGTGACCTTCGTCATTAGCTGATAGCTGTCCCTCGGGTAGATCTTCAGCGCCTCCCCGAGCATGGCCGGTGTCACGTAGGCCTCCGCGGTTTCGAAAAAGCGGATTCCATGGTCGTACGCATAGTGCACCAGACGGGTGAACTCCTGCTGTCCAAGCGCGGCCTGCACCGTTCCATTGTCCGTTCCTGTGCCGAACGCAAGCCGGCTGACCTTGATGCCCGACCTGCCGAGGGTCACGGTGTCCGTGGCGGAACGAGCGGCGGCATAAAGGGGCAGGCTGCCCATGCTGGCCAACGTGCCGGCTGCCATGGAGGTTCGCAAGAACTCGCGACGAGATACAGAACTCATAAAGTGACCTCTTCGGCCGCACTCGAACCGGCTTGTCCGGCCATCCTATCACCGCAAAGGAGGCCTTGACACCCGGCAAAAGTACACCTCGATCACTGTGGGACAGGCACTGGGGACGGCTTCGCAGGTCGCTGTGTAGCGGGTGGCACACCCGGGTTCGCTCGAGGATCGGACGCTCCCGGTGAGCTCCCAGTATCACGGGAACCGGTTGCGGAGGGCGCTGCTCCGTTCAGCCTGCGCGGTGCTTGCTGCGGCAAAGCAGCAGAGGGGTTTAGGGACTGCGGTGCAACCGGCACGACTGGAGGAACGCCGGCCTTGGGTGCGGCATCGTCCGGGAGCGCCTCTGGAACCAGCGGCGTCGGCACAGCCTCCGCATCGTCCTTTCCCACGTTGTCCCCGCTGTCATCGTTACTGCTCTCATCCGGCTTCTCAACGGGAGTTGCTGCCATATCCAGCTGACGTTTCGGTCCATTGGAGCGGGTAAATTGTTCGTTCGGTCGGTCAGCCAGGGCCACTTTCATAAACTCGGTCCAGATCGGCAGCGCCGCCCGGGCACCTGTTTCCTTGTCTCCCAGGGACTGTCGCGTGTCATAGCCAACCCAGGTGCCGCAGGTGATCGAGGGCGAGAAGCCCAGAAACCAGGCATCCGTGAAGCTGTTCGTTGTACCGGTCTTGCCGCCCAGGGCGTGGTGCAACTCGGAAGCCGCGGCCGCCGTTCCGTGGGAGGTGACTGCCTGCAGCAAAATCATCATCTTGCGGGCAATCTCTATCGAAATCACCTCACGCACCGGCGACGCGCTGACGTCTACGGGCGTCCCATCCGCCTGGGTTACACGCTTGATGTAATGCGGCGTGACACGGATCCCATCGTTTGGGAAAACTGAGTACGAGGCGACCTGCTCCGCCAACGTCAGATCTGCGGCTCCGATCGCTACGGGGAGGAAGTTGGGCATCGGGCTCGTCACCCCAAAGCGCCGAGCCACTTCGATGACCTTCTTGATGCCAACCTTGTCGGCGATGCGCAATGCAGGAATGTTTCGTGACTGTGCGAAGGCATCAATCATCGTCATCGTCCCCGCAAATCCCGATTCGTAGTCGTGCGGCGTATAAGGACCGCTTGCCGTGTAAAACGTAGTGGCTGCATCGGAGATCGCGTCGTAGGGCTTCGCCCCTGCCTCAAATGCAGCCGTGTAGTCGTAGATCTTGAACGATGAGCCAACCTGCCGCAGTGACTGTGTCGCCCGATTGAATTGCGACAGTGCAAAATCCCTGCCGCCGATCATGGCAAGAACTTCACCAGTTGAGTTGTCGACCGCCATCAAGGATGACTGCGCTCCCGAGTCCTGTTCCAGTGCAAGCCGCAACTGGCCCGTGTCGGAGCCGCCAAGAACGTGCACGTACACCACATCCCCCGCGCTGGCTAGATCTGTCGCTTTGTACTTCTGCGTCCAGGCCCAGTCGGGCGGCGTCATTGTCGCCCGCATCTGCCCAATGCGCACTGTAAGCTTCGTGGGGGAAACCTGGGTCACGAGCGCATGGACATAGCTCCCGTCCGTAACTGCCTGGCTCCAGTCCGGATGTTTATACGTTGCCGGATCATAGGCAGTGCTCGTGATGGTCGGCAGTCTGCCCTTCCAGCCGTGCCGCCGCTCATAAGAGGCCAACCCCTCCCCGCTCGCCTTTTCGGCCGCGTGCTGCATGTCGAGGTCCAGGGTCGTATACACCTTCAGACCTGCGCCGTGCACCTGATCCACACCGTATTCATGCTCAAGCTGTCGACGCACCTCCTCCACAAAGTACGGGGCCTCTGTATTGGGCGGCGCCTCAAGATGCAGAACCAACGGCGAAACCTCCGCCGCTTCGGCCGTGGCCGCGCTGATCTTGCCGTCGCGCTCCATCTCTTCAATCACAAGATTGCGTCGCTTCAACGCCCGCGGGGGAAACCTTACCGGCGAGTAGTACTCCGGGCCCTTCGGCAGGGCGGCCAAGAGGGCCGCCTCCGGCAAAGTCAGTTGCCGAAGGTGCTTGGAGAAGTAGTACTCCGAACCGGCCTCAAAGCCATACGTTCCACGTCCCAGGTAGATCTGGTTTGCGTAAAGCCCGAAAATCTGGTCTTTCGTGAAGTGCCGCTCAATCTGCAGCGTGAGAAAGATTTCCTGGAGCTTGCGTCCATAGGTCTTCTCGGACGAGAGGAACAGATTGCGCGCCAATTGCATCGTCAGGGTAGACGCGCCCTGGGCCTTTCCATGAGATCGGTAGTCTTCGTAAGCAGCAGCCAGGACGCGGACAAAGTTCACGCCACCGTTCTGGAAAAAGTTCTTGTCTTCGATGGAAAGGATTGCCTCCCGGAGAACGGGCGGAATCTCGGAGTAGGGCACAACGACGCGTCGCTCCGAAGCAAACGATCCGAAGACCTTTCCATGCACATCGTAGAGCTCGGTTGTGGTGCTCGGTCGGTAGTGCTCCAACTCGGTCATCTGCGGCAGGTTGATGGCGTACATCAACAGCAGGCCCACCATCACGCCAAACACTGCAGAGGTGCTCAACAATAATAGGAAGGCTGCACCACGCGTGATCCGGCTGGCAGTAGGCGTCCCCGAATCACCAAAAGGAAAGCGCAGCATAGCGCCCCAGATCGGGGAGCGTGGCCCGGTCTTAATGCGCAACACGACGCCTTTTTTCGAATTCGGTTCCCGCTGAAGAAGGCTCGGCACAGCTCTTTACCCTACCATGCGACCATCCCGTACCATGCCTGGCTCAGGCCGCTTTACCTTTCAGGATCTCAAGTGCCTTGTTCAGCTGATCGTCCGTCTGAACACTTGATTTCCGCTGCGGCGGCGGCGCGGCGCTCGTCTCGTCATCGGTGTCCTGGTCTTCGGCGGCAGAAGCCACGACCACAGTGGGTGTCACGCCTTCGTCCTCGTAGGCCTTTCCTGCTGGCGAAGCGTACTTGGCGATCGAAAGAATGACAGCGCTGCCGTCCGGAAGTTCGAACGTCTTCTGCTGTGCCCCTTCGCCAAACGTCTTCTCGCCGACTACATCCCCCCGCTTGTTATCCCCCACGGCGGCGGCCACCAACTCGGCCGGTCCTGCCGTGCCATGGTTCACGAGCACAACCAGGGGATCCGTCGGATCGATGGTCTTTGCTGGATCTGCGGCGAAGGTCTGCTTCTCTACCTTTTGACCTTGTAACGTCGCAATCGTTCCGGACTTCAAAAACAGGTTCGCCAGTCGTACACCCTCACCCATATCGCCGACCGACACATCACGCAGGTCGAGCACAACCTTGCGACCGGTCCCCTTTTCGGCAGCTTTCAACTTCGCTTCGATCACGTCGACATGAGCTCGGTCCAGCACTGCCGGACGTAGATCCACAATCGAGCCGTTCTCAAAGACGGTGTCCGCAGCAGCAGGCGCAGGAATCATAGCCCGCGTCAGTGTCAGTTTGTCTGGAGCGGCTTTCCGTGGCCGCACCACGGCAATCGTAAGCTCGCTTCCGGGAGTCCCCTCCAGCAGTTTCTGGATGATCGCCAACGAGAGGTCGCGCGTGTCCTGAGATCCGATCGCCTGAATGATGTCGCCGTCGTTCAGGCCGGCTTTGTCCGCTGGGCTGTTCGGGACCACGGACACAATCACGGCATACCCATAGCGCTTGGACACATCGATGCCCACCTGCGCTTTGCCGCCCCGGTCCGTCTTGTACAGCTTGTAATCCGCCGGGCTCAGATAGCTGGAATCAGCATCAAGGGACTCAAGCAGCCCCCGCAGCGCTCCCGCCGTCACCGCCGGCATATTCGGATCTTCTACATAGTCCGTCTGAATATGCTGAAGTACCTCGCTATACACATTCATCTGCCGGTAGGCGCCTTCCTGTTGGTCGGTTCCGGCCGCGCTCACATTGTGGGCATTCACGCCGAGAAAAATGCACAGGATCAGGGCTACAGACAACGAAAGCAGGGAGAGCTTCAAAACTTTGGGCATGCGGCATTCACTCCAGAGACAACGTCGTGCAGGCGTTAGACGTTGCCCGGTATCGGAATGATACGCCGAGGCGCAGAAGAGGCGAAAGGGTACTTTGGTGGCGGTGAGTGGAATCGAACCACTGACCTACGGGTTATGAGTCCGTCGCTCTAACCATCTGAGCTACACCGCCGGTCAGGCCAGGGGATCCGAGCGGCATCGCGCATCCAGGCACGCAAGCCGGCTCCCATCTCACAAGGCGCAGACCTCATCATAAGGTTGAGTCCGATCGAGGTCAATCGTGCACGCTGATCTAAACCCTTCCATCTGCATGCCCAGGCGGCGAGCGAAACGTAGCCTGCTGTTGTGCTGGCCTGTCCTGCTGGTCTCGGCTGCGCTGCCGGCCCATGCGATGGCCGAGGCCTGTCAGCCCTCGGACTCCGCCTTTCTGTGCAGAATGCGATCCGTGCTGACCTTTCTCGACACCGCCGCTGTTCTGCTCGGCATGCTCCTGGTCCTTGCCATTTCTGCGGCTGTTTGGGCATACCGGCGGAAACCCCGTAAGCTCACTCCGGATGACATCTCCTCCGATACGAAGTAAACCTGTTGCCCGTGTGCTGGGCATCATTCCCGCGCGCCTCCATTCACAACGCCTTCCCCGGAAGCTGCTCCGCGAGATCGCCGGCAGACCTCTGCTGGCCTGGACGTATGAAGCCGCCCGTGCCTGCACACAGCTGGATCACGTCGTTGTTGCTGTGGACTCTCCTGAGATCGCTGCGTTGTGCGAGCGTAACGGCTGGCCTTGGCAGATGACCTCGCCCGCCCTGCCCAGCGGTACAGACCGCCTTGCCGCGCTCTCCCGCAGTCTCCACGCCGACATCTACGTCAATATCCAGGGAGACGAACCCTTGATCACGCCGGCGCATATCGCTGCCTTGCTGATGCCGTTCGGGAACCCCTCCGTGGATGCCTCGACATTGAAGGTGACGTGCGCCGCCGACGAGGTCGGCAATCCCAATGCCGTCAAGGTCGTCACAGCTCACGATGGCCGGGCCCTGTACTTCTCCCGAGCCGCCATTCCCTTCGACCGGGATAGTTCGGGGGCGTCCGGTCACTTCAAACATCTCGGTTTGTATGCCTATCGCAAGGCGGCGCTGCAGCGCTTTGCGGCGCTCGCTCCAGGCGTACTCGAGCAGGTCGAAAAGCTCGAACAGCTCCGACTGCTTGAGAACGGCTTGTCGATGTACGTCACCCAGATTGCTGAAGCCACAATCGGTGTCGACACCGAAGACGATTTTCGCCAGGTCGAGGCCATCCTCGAACAGCGACGGCTCACTTCCCCTAAAAGCTGATTCGAAGAATTGGCTCCACCCACTCCGCCCGCACACTTTCCAGAGATGGCAGAACGAAGCGCGCGCCGGCCTCCAGAAGTTGCTCTCGGGGATGGGTCCCTTCCACTCCAAGAACCGTGCACCCTGCGGCCACACCGGCCCGAACACCGCTGGGCGCGTCTTCCACTACCAGGCAATCAGCGGGTCTGGCATGGATCAGCTCAGCCCCGCGCCGGTAGGGTTCCGGGTCAGGCTTGCCTCTCTCGACCATATCGCCGCTGATGATCAGCTCGGGTATGGGTAGCTCCGCTGCCTGCAAACGGCCCACAAGTAATCTGCGCGTCGCCGAAGTCACGATGGCCCAACGATCGGCCGGCAGGCTTCCCAATAGCGCACGTGCGCCGGGGAGGACCTTCAGATCACCGACATCGTCGATCTCCATGTCCTCAATCAAGCGCAGCCCCTCAACGGTATCGACACCGGGCAAGAGCTCCCGCATGATGTCGATTGCGCGCACTCCGTGAGGAACCTCATAGCTTTCGGCGTTCGGGACACCGTAGTGGGCGGCCCAGCGTCGCCAGCACCGGTTCACACTGCCGATCGAACTCACCAGCACGCCGTCCATGTCGAACAGAATGCCTCTTGCCTCAACGACCAAGGGCTTGTCTCAACCTTCTTTGCCGGCCATGACAAAGGCCCGCGCAGCTTCCAGTATCGCCTCGACGCTTTCGGTACTGCAGCTCTCGCAATACACACGCAGCAGAGGTTCCGTTCCGCTCGCCCGCAAAAGGAGCCATGTTTCGGCGCCATTCGGCTTGGACGCGCACAAGGGTTCCTCCAGAAAAAGTTTGATGCCGTCCAGAGTTTCCACTCGCATGACCTTACGCCCGGCAAACTCCCCCAGCCCAGACCCCGCACGCCGGATCGCCGATTGCTTCAGCGCGTCCGTAATGTGCATGTCGATGCGCCCATACTGGTGCTCACCGTACTCGTCCTGCAGGGCAGCGACGAGTTGACCCAGGGTCTTGCCTTCATCGGCCATCACCTGGGCTAAAAGCAGGCTGTTCAGCAAGCCATCGCGCTCCGGCAAGTGCCGGCTCAACCCAACGCCGCCTGACTCCTCGCCGCCAATCAAGATGTCCTTTTCCAGCATCAGATCGCAGACATACTTGAAGCCGATGCCGTGCTCATGCAGCTTGCGTCCGTGCTTCGCGGCGATGCGGTCCAGCATCTTGGTCGTGTTGAACGCCCGCGTCACGTCACCCGGCCAGCCCTTGCGTTTTAGCAGCCACTGCAACAGGATCGAAAATATCTTGTGCGCGTCGACGACGTTGCCGTGCTCGTCCACTGCGCCGATACGGTCTGCATCGCCGTCCGTTACCAGCCCGGCACTGCACCCTTCCTGCACCACCTTCTGCTGCGTAAGAGCGATGTGCGGAAGACTCGGTTCCGGGTTGATGCCCGGGAACGCCGGATTTATTTCGCTCCGGATGGCCACAAACGGGATCCCGGCACGCTCGAAGATGCCTGCTACATAACCCTGCCCCGCACCGTACATGCAGTCGATCAGAAAACGAAAGCCTGAGGCTTTGATTGCGGGGAGGTCGACAAAGCTCTGAATGGCTTCGAGGTACGGCGGCGTGAAGTCCACCTCCTCGACTCTCGCCGGTGCCTTCGCCAGTGTGAGCGGCCTGCCAAGCTCCCCTTCGATCTCCGCAATGATGGAGGGCTTCCCCGAGCCTCCGTAGCTGGCCTTGTACTTGACCCCGTTCCACTCAGGGGGGTTATGGCTCGACGTAATCATCACGCCGCCGACAGCCCCACGATCCCGCACCGCATACGACAGCTCCGGGGTCGGCGTTACTTTACTCGCCAACGCCACCGGGATACCGGCCTGAGACATGACTTCAGCCACAACACCCGCAAACGACCTTGAACCGAATCGCGTGTCATAGCCGATGCACACGCCCCGTTGCGGGTCCGGCTGTGCCAGCACGTACCGCGCAATCGCCCGTGCCGCCAGGCGCACGTTGTCGTAGGTGAAGTCGTCCGCAATGATGCCGCGCCAGCCGTCCGTGCCAAACTTCACCGCGGTCTTGCCGACGACCAACGTTTCCTTCTCTGCCACTGCGTCCGCCTGCACACCCATCAGATCAGGTCTTCCCGTCCCGCTTTGCGCAGCTCAGCGACCACTTGGCCCACGTCCTGTGAGCCGTCCCTGGTGGTGATCAGCAGAGCATCCTCAGTCTCCACCACCACAAGGTCCTTGACGCCCACTAGGGCCACAGCCTTCTTCGGCGCATACACGTAGCAGCCGGTCGAGGTAATCTCCACACCGTGCGGCGCCTCGATGACATTCACACCCTGGGGATCACTCACATCGGCCATGTGCTCATACAGCGCAGCCCATGACCCCAGATCGTTCCAGGCAAAATCCGCCGGCAGGCAGTACAGCTGAGACTGAGCCTCGCCCTTCGCCGACCGCGGTTCCAGCACCGCATAATCGATCGAAATCGATTCGCACATCGGGTACAGCTCCCCAAACCTCTCCTCAAACTCCGGGGTTCCCCACACATCCGCGATCCTCGTCAGCAGCGCCGCGAGCTCCGGCTTGTGCTCCCGCACCGCACCGACCAGCGTCGAGGCGCTCCACAGGAAAATCCCGCTGTTCCACGCATAGTTGCCGGAGCGCACAAACGCCCGCGCATGCTGCAGATCAGGCTTCTCTGTGAAGCGGCGCACCCGCCGCACGGATATGCATTCGCTCTCCACCTGCACGGGCTTGGACGCCGCACCGAGCTCAATATAGCCGTAGCCCGTCTCCGGACGTGTCGGGGGTACGCCCAAGACCACCATCTTCGGTCCACTCGCAGCCAGCTGCGCACCGGCCTGCAACACCAGCCGGAACCGCGCCGTATCGCCGATGGTGTGATCGGAGGGAAACACACCCAGAATCGTCTCGGGCGCGGTGTGCTCCAACAGGAACGCCACCAGCGCGCACGCAGGGGCAGTGTTGCGGGCGGCCGGCTCCAGCAGCAGACGGTCCGGCAGTACCTTCGGCAGCTGTTCGGAGATCGTATTCGCCAGATGACCGTTCGTGATCACCCACACGTTATTGAACGACACCAGGTCGCCGAGCCGCGCCACGGTCCCCTGGATCATGGTGCCTTCCCCATCCAGTTGCAGTACCTGTTTGGCGCGCGCACGGCGGCTCCGCGGCCAGAAACGGGTCCCGCTGCCGCCGGCCAGGATAATCGCCGCGATCTCCGGTGACGATGAAGGCGTGTCAAGTGACATGTTTCCTATCCTAGCCCGTTGTGCGTGGGCGCGCATGATCACACTAGTAACTGGCGGAAGGGTCGGGCGTACCGTATTGCGACAGACACTGCGCCGTTTACCTCAGTCCCGCCAGATACGTCCGCAGCCGCTCCACACCCTTGTCAATCACGTCCGCCGAAACCGCATAGGACAGACGGATATGCTCGTCGGTCCCAAACGCCTCACCCGGCACCGTCACGACATGGGCCTCGGTCAGCAGCTTGCCCGCAAGATCCGACGCCGACTTCACGCCACCGTTGGCTAGAAACGCCTTCACATTCGGGTACACATAGAACGCGCCCTGCGGTACCGTGCACGTCAGCCCGGGGATGGTTTTGAAACCTTCCAGCACACGGTCTCGCAGCTTGATGTAGTCCGCCCGCATCTCGCGCACACACTCCTGCGATCCCGTTACAGCCGCGATCGAAGCCTGCTGCACCATGCTGGCCGTGTTCGACGTACTCTGCGACTGCAGCTTGCTCATCGCCGCAATGATCGGCTTCGGCCCCAGGGCAAACCCGGCACGCCATCCCGTCATCGCATACGTCTTCGAAAGCGACCCCAGGATGATCATGTGCTCCTTGCAGTCCTTCAGCGCGCCCGCCGAAAACGGCTCGCCCTGGAACGTCAGGTACACATAACACTCATCCAGCAGCACATAGATCCCACGCTTGGCGGCCATCCGCACAATCGCTTCCACATCCTCGCGACCCAACACCGCACCGGAAGGATTTGACGGCGTATTCAGGATGATCGCCTTGGTCTTGTCCGTGATGGCAGCTTCAATCATTTCTGCCGTCACACGGAAGTTCTCCACTTCGTCGGTCTCCACAAACACCGGCACGCCGCCCGCATACTGCACGATGTCCTTGTAGCTCACCCAGTACGGCACCGGCACAATCACCTCATCGCCGTGGTCGATCAGCACCTCGACCGCGTTGAAGATTGCCAGCTTGCCGCCCGTCGTGAACACACACTCGTCTGCCGCGTACGCCGACCCGAAATCCTCGCGATGCCGGTCCACGATCGCCTGCCGGATCTGCGGCACGCCGGCCACCGCCGTGTAGCGCGTGAAGTTGTTCGCAATGGCCTTGATCGCCGCGTCCTTGATGTGCCCTGGCGTCGCGAAGTGCGGCTCTCCCGCGCCAAAATCCGCAAGGTCGATCCCCGAGGCCTTCATCTTCAACGCCTCGGCCGTAATGGCCATCGTGGCCGACACTTCAATCCGGTTAATCCGGTCCGATAACACCTTGGTCGCGACTGCTGTGCTCATGCCTTTCAGTGTCGCAGATGTGCTCGGAAGAGGTGAACTGAAACCTGCCCAAACCGTCCCCGAATCGCGATCAATCCGCAGTCGGCTGTTGCGCTCGGTCAATGACCAGCGCGTTCACCGGCCCTCGCATCGCCTCCAGCCGCAATCCAAGCTGTTGCGGCAAGGCCGTAAACAGCGGCGGGCTCGCCACGTCGTCCGCCATCTTTGGCGCTTCGCCCCCGAACTGCGTCTCGTCCGGAGCCCACGTCAGATCGAAGTCGTACCTACCCGCCAGGCCTGTCTTATCCACCACCGGCCGGTCCAGCAGCGCTCGCTGCATCATCGCCACGAAGTCCCCCATGGACACGTTGCGCGCCGGTAGCTTAACCCGGTCGGGATAGACCGTGCTGATCACCTGGGGCGGAGCGTCCGGGGCCGCCGCGCTCGCCTTCAGCTTCGGCCCGCCTTTAGCCACCTGCAACTCGTAGATCGAAAACACCTTCTGCTCTCGATGAAACTGCAACCCGAAGCGGTCCAACAACAACACCCGCAGCATCGCCATCTGCTCCGCTCGTTCCGGCTGTACCTGCCCTGGCGTCCTGGCCACAACGTCGAACTTCGCCGAATCCACCCAGCCCGGGCCGCCTGAGATCGTCCGCGGGTTCAGGTCGTATGCCGCTGCGATGAGCAGCTTCAGCGTGTAGTTCACAACCACAAACCGGTCCGCGCCCTCCATCCGGTAGTAGCGCCCCGCGTTCGGATGGTCCGGATCGACAGGCTTCACCGTAGCCGCGTCAAAGGCCTGAAACGCCGGGCGTCCCGCCGCCTGGCCCTGAAGACCACACGTCGCCACCGCCATCACCGCAACCAAGAACGCACGAATCATGAGAAGCCTCCCCGAAGAGACTCTCACCCTGGGCCGAACGGTAGCAGCAGCAGCAAGCAGCAGAAGAGATTCATCTGCCCTCAAACAACTCGCGTCCGTTCACGCAACTTCACGCTCCCGACTTAGAGCGACAACGGACCCTCATCGACCCTCTTACTCCGCCAGCGCGACCGGATTCTCCGAAGCCTGCATCTGCTTCTCCCGCGCTTTTTCCAGCAGCCGCGCATTCACGTTTGGCGGTACGAGCGTACTGACATCGCCGCCCAGCTTGGCGACCCCCTTGACAAGCCGCGAACTAACAAACGTGTACTTCTCTGCAGGGATCAGAAACAACGTCTCGATGTCAGGCGCGAGCTTACGGTTCATCAACGCCATCTGCAGCTCATACTCGTAATCTGACACCGCCCGGATGCCGCGCAGCACGGCCTGTGCTCCGCGCGAACGGGCGAAGTCCACAAGCAATCCATCGAACTCCGTCACCGTGACATTGGAGTAGCCGGACGTAGCTTCCAGCAGCATCGCCTGGCGCTCTTCCACGCTGAACAGCGCCTCCGGCTTTGTCGAGTTCCGCAACACCGCAATCACTAACCTGTCCGCAATCTTGGCGCCTCGCGCAATCAGGTCAAGATGACCATTCGTCAGCGGGTCAAAGGTGCCGGGATAGACAACTGTCAGTTCAGACATGGCGCCTTCAGCATACCCCGGCCTCGTCTCATGTGGAGCTTCACGCTGGCTCTGCGGACGGCCCCACGTCACGAGGTCTCAACCTGGATAGCCTGTCCGGACCATCAGTGCATCGTGGATCGGCAGACAGTCTCCCCGAAGCACATGGACTGCCCTTCGACTTTCCCGGCCAGTCACCTATCCCTCAAGCAAAGTGCGGTGGAAGGGGCTGCTCGGCTATGACAAACGGATGGCCCGAACTTCCCACAATGCGACTTAGCGAGACTCATCCGCTTGCGGATTCGGCGGCTCTTGGTGAACCCCGTTCCAGGCCAATCTGTGAAACAGATCGTCAGCGGCTCTTGGAGAGAGCTTGCCCGGTTCAAACATCCATCCATCTAGCAGGGCGAAGAGTGCTCCGGCAAGTGCCTGTGATGTGACGCGCAATTCAGAAGGGAGCACGTCCAAAAGAGTCAGTCTCAGACGCCTCTCAATAGAACGCGCAAAGCAGGTGATTCCGAGTTCACGAATCACCGTCAGTTTTCCGGACGTGTTGAGCGTTTTATAGAAGGTCGTCATGTCTGCAAAATGTTCAAACAGCTCCTCGACCGGAACAAGCCGTTGTACTGGAGCCTTACAGCGATCGAGGTAGCCTGCCATGCCTTCCAAAAACTCCTCTACATCGCTTAGGAAAAGATCCTGCTTGTCTGCATAGTGGGTGTAAAAGGTGGTCCGGCCTACTCCAGCACGATCCAGAATGTTCTGAATGGTGATCTGTTCGAACGGCCACTCATGCAGGAGTGCTACCAGCGCGTCGCCGAGTACCTCGCGTGTAAAGCGGATGCGTGCGTCAAGTGGCTCCCGGGCTGTGCGAGAAGATGCGCTTTTTGTCGATCGAAGCTCTGTTTCAGGGTTCCCGGACAAACCAATCTCCTTTGTTCCGAAAAGTCTACTCACCCACTTTCCGCTTAAAACAGCGCCTACAGTACCGCTTATGACAGACAATCGGAAAGCCGGTATGGCGCTCATTTGTGGATCGTTAGG
>CAXTGN010000052.1:0-225 GCA_964243455.1 uncultured Acidobacteriaceae bacterium | reverse complement strand
GCGATTCACCCAACGGGTTCCACACCTCATCTGAGTATCGTCTCTGGAATTGCCCATGGACTGGCTCTGCTGAGCATTCTCTTGCTTCTGCTCGGCACTATCGGTTTGACAGTTAAGTTGAACGCAGGGGATCGTTTTGCCGTCACGGCTCTGGTGACGTACTGCTTCGCAACTGTGGCCGTCATGTTGGCCGCCACCTTCAGCGGATTCATTATGCCGAATCTG